>JAEHDI010000549.1 GCA_016880505.1 Bryobacterales bacterium
CAACCCCGTGATCTATGTCGGCGCGAAGACCGGCCGCGACGGCATCCACGGCGCATCGATGGCCTCGGCCGAGTTTACTGAAGAATCAAAGCAGAAGCGGCCGAACGTTCAGGTCGGCGATCCGTTCCTCGAAAAGCTGCTCCTTGAAGCCTGCCTGGAAGCGATGCAGACTGGCGCGATCGTCGGCATCCAGGACATGGGCGCCGCCGGGCTCACCTGCTCAACGTGCGAGATGGGCAGCCGCGGCGGTACGGGCATCGAAATCGACCTCAAGTACGTCCCGCAACGCGAAACCCGGATGACTCCGTACGAAATCATGCTCTCGGAGTCCCAGGAGCGGATGCTGCTTGTGGCCGAGAAGGGCCGCGAGGAAGAAGTTTTCGCGGTCTTCCGAAAGTGGGGTCTGGACGCGGTCACCATCGGTGAGGTCACCGGCGACGGACTGTTGCGCGTCAGGGATCATGGCAAGGTAGTCGCCGAGATCCCGAACAGCGCTCTTGCCGACGAAGCGCCGATGTACGACCGGCCGTACACCGCGCCGCTGCGGAAAGCTCCGATGAATGGCCCGACCTTCGCCAGCGGAGATCTCCAGGCGGATCTCGAAACCCTGCTCGCTGCCGGCGACATCTGGTCCAAGCGCTGGATCTTCGAGCAGTACGATTTCATGGTCCGGACGAACACCGTCCAGGGGCCAGGCGGCGACGCGGCCATCGTGCGGATCAAGGAAACCGATAGTTCGATCGCAATGTCGCTCGATGGCAGTGGCCGGTACTGTTCGCTCTCGCCGCGGGAAGGGGCGAAGCTGGCGGTCGCCGAGTGTTGCCGCAACCTCTCCACCGTCGGCGCGCTGCCCGTCGCTGCCACGAATTGCCTGAACTTCGGCAACCCCGAGCGGCCGGAGATCATGGCGCAACTCGTGGAGGCCATCGAGGGAATGGGCGAGGCCTGCCGCTTCTTCGATACACCGATCACCGGAGGCAACGTCAGTCTGTACAACGAAACGCTCGGGGATGCGATCGACCCCACGCCGGTGATCGGGATTGTCGGGCTTCTCAAGACCGGGGCGCCTCTGACCATCGACTTCAAGCAGCCCGGCCGGACGGTGGTCCTGCTCGGCGGCCTGGGTAACTGTGACGACGCGCGGTTCGGCGGCACCCAGTACGCCAAGGTGGTGTTGAACGAGATGTGGGGTATGCCTCCCGCGCTCGACATGGACTACGAGAAACGCATTCATGCGGCGATGAGGGCCATCGCGGAGGCGGGGCTTGCGGAGTCGGCGCACGACTTGAGTGACGGCGGGCTGGCCGTCGCAGCCGCTGAGTCATCCTTTGGACCTGCCGCGGTGGGCGCCGAACTGCTTCTCGCCAGCGGCTTGCGCCCGGAGTTTCTGCTCTTTCACGAGGGTCCTTCGCGCATCCTGCTCTCGACGAGCCGGCCCGAGGAGGTGCAGCGCATTGCCCGGGAGCACTCGGTCGAAGCGCCGCTTGTGGGCGCAACCGTTGAGGGGAGGCTCTCCATCACCAGCCGAGGCAGAACCCTGGTAGACTGCGAAGTGGGGGAGCTGCGGAGCCTCTGGGAAGGGGCTCTCGAGAGAGCGCTTCACGCCTGAGCCATGCAAGATCAGTTCCACGACGAGTGCGGAGTGTTCGCCATCTACGGGCATCCCGAGGCGGCCAACCTGGCGTACCTGGGCCTCTATGCGCTCCAGCACCGCGGGCAGGAAAGCGCGGGGATCGCCACCAGCGACGGAACCGAGATCAACTGCTATAAGGCCATGGGCCACGTGGCCGATATTTTTACGCCTGCCGTGCTTGCGGCGATGCCCGGCGAAGCAGCCATCGGACACACGAGGTACTCGACCGCCGGCGACACGGTGCTCCTGAACGCCCAGCCGTTCAGCGTGGCGTGTAACAAGGGCCGCATCGCGGTGGCGCATAACGGCAATATCACCAACGCCGCCGACTTGCGCCGCGAACTGGAGCGCGAAGGGTCTATTTTTCAAGCCTCCAGCGACACCGAGGTGATTCTTCACATGGTGGCCCGTTCTCGGGAACGGACCCTCGCCGGTGCGCTGCGCGAGGCGCTGCTTCAGCTCGAGGGGGCCTTTTCCCTCGTCTTCCTGGCCGAAGACAGGGTCATCGTCGCACGCGACCCGCACGGGTTTCGCCCGATGGCCATGGGCCAGATGGAGCTTTCCCACGGCAAGATCTGCTACGTCTTTGCGGATCCGAAGGACGGCAACCTGTTCGTCGCGATTGGCGACCGTTCCACTGGCGATCCGATTCCGATGCAGGCACAGCAAACGGATAAGTATTTGGGCA
>JAEHDI010000550.1 GCA_016880505.1 Bryobacterales bacterium
ACAAGGTCGTGCTGCTCGACGGGAGCCCGGCTCCGGGCGGAACGGCGGCAGGTACCATTCCGGCCGACCGTCTGCCAGACCCCATCCTCCGCCGGGAAATCGACGCTGTCCTCGCCTCCAGCGGCGACGTGGAACGCCGCTACAACGTCCGCTTCGATTCCTACAATGGTCTCGACAATGTCTGGAGCGGTGGCTACGACGCAGTGCTCGTCGCCCTCGGGCTCTCCGGCTCGGTACGGCTGGAGACCACGGTGCGGCCGAAGTCCGGCATCGTGAGTGCGCTCGAGTTTCTGGCTGCCGTAAAGCGTGGCGGCGCGGCGTCCGGAGTGGTCCTGGTCCTCGGAGGCGGCAATACCGCCATCGACGCCGCGCTCTCGGCCAAACGCGCCGGCGCGGACGACGTGTCCATCGTCTACCGTCGCTCATTTGCCGAGATGCCCGCATGGCCCGAAGAGCGAGACCGCGCCATCGAAGCCGGTGTGAACTTCCTCATCCTCACGCAGCCGGTCGGCTACGTCGCCGACAAGCAGGGGCGCCTCAAGGGCTTGAAAGTCGTCCGTACCCGCCTGAGCGTAGCCGGTAAGGACGGCCGCCGCACCGTCCAACCCGTGCCGGGTTCCGAGCACAGTATGCCTGCCGACCTCGTGGTGGAGGCCATTGGCCAGCAACTCGGCGCCGAGTTGACCGCTGCCCTCGCCGGAATGCGCTTCACCGCCGACGGCCTCATATGGACCAGGAGCAGCTCCTTTGAAACCTCGCTTCCCGGCGTCTTTGCCGCCGGCGACATCATCAACGGGGGAACCACCGTCGTCCAGGCCGTTGGCGAGGGCGCCCGCGCCGCACGGGAGATCGACGCCTGGCTCCGCGAACAGCCATGAGGAGGCCATTCCCCATCGCGCTTGCCTGCGTCCTTTGTGCGCTGGCTTCCGCCGTTTCGGTTTCCGCGGCAGCAACTCTCAGCGTCTCCCGTGCCGCCTACGAGGATCGCGCCCGTGCTACGTGGACGGCTCAGATCCTCGGCGCCCTCATGGGCTTCCGCTTCGAGCACAAACCGGCCTCGACGGAGTGGGTTGACAGGCTGCCAAAGCCTTACGATCACGCGCCCGTCGATGACGATTACTACTACGAGATTGTCGCCCTTCGCGCATTTGAGAGATACGGTGCGGGGTTGACCGTGGAACAGCTCGGCGCTCAATGGAAGGAAAACTCGGCGGGCTCGTGGGGATCGAGCGAACAGGCCCGGCTCCTGCTCTCACGCGGCATTCAGCCGCCCGATACCGGCCATCCGCGCTACAACAAGCTCTGGTTCACTATTGGCCCGCAGTTCAGCGGGGATATCTACGGGTTGCTTGCACCCGGCTTACCGAACTTGGCCGGCAGGCTCGCGCGCGAGCTGGGCCACATCAACGGCTACGCCGAAGGAACCGACGGTGGTGTGTTCGTCGCCGGCATGGTCAGCCTTGCCTTCTTGGAAAACGATCCGAAAGAGATCGTGCGCAAGGCGGCTCGCCTCATCCATCCGCGATCGCCGTACCGGCAGTGCCTCGATCTCGTCATCGGTATGGCCGAAAAAGGCGCCGGACCACGGGAGATCGCCCAGGCGGTCGAGGACCGGTGGCATATCGAGTATCCGGCTACTAATAACGCCGTCGCCAACGGCGGTCTGGTCGCCCTCAGCGTGTGGTTCGGCGAGGGAGACTTCCTCAAAACCGTGAACCTCGCTTTCGCGGCCGCGGACTATACCGACGCCGACTGCAACGCCGCCAACGCGGCTGCCGTCGTCGGAGCGATGCACGGAATGAAGGCGCTGCCCCCGGCGCTGGTGGAAGGGATCCACGACCGTATCCGGGGCGACGCCATGGGCGGTGTGCGCCTTACTCCAGCAGTAGATGAAGCCATTTCGGATCTCGCCCGCCGAACCGTTGCCGTAGGCGAGAAAATTCTGAGGGCCGAGGGCGTGCCGACCGACGATGACAAGCTCTCGATCTCGCCACAGAACGTCGCCACGCAGCCGGCGGAGCTATTCTCACTGGCGGACCTCACTCGCTATTGGAACCCCGGCTGGAAGCTGGAGCGTGTTGGGTTCGGTGGAGCAGGCGGCGGACTCGGAGGAGTTCGCGGCATTACGTATCTCGATGGCGATGTGCTGGCGACATATCCACGCGACGAGGTGCGCGGCGCGTTGCTCCGCCGCACCGTCCGCCTCGGTGATCAGTCTTCTCTCTCCGTTCAGGTAGCCGCTGACCCCGGCCGCGCCTGGCAGCTCGACGCGTTCGCCGGAAACGAGCGCGTTCTGAGCACGTTGATTGACGGCGGCCAGGGGAAAGAGCGGGAGTGGCGGCAAGTGACGGTCGATCTCTCGCGCTTCGCAAACCGTGAGGTCGAACTCCGCCTCTTCCAGCTTGTTCTCCTCCCAGGCCGCATCCCCGGCAATGCATATTGGCGTGCCCTCGTCGTCTCAGAAGGGCTACCGCGCTCCAAATAACGGAGCCGGCCCGACACGAGCACGCACAGAGGACCACCCCTGACCCCCGGCGGCACCCCTGCGTGCCGGCTCACACCCATCTATCGACGGAGATGGAAAGAACATGAGGGGTACAATGGCGCGCGTGGGCTTTCTGTTCGCCGG
>JAEHDI010000551.1 GCA_016880505.1 Bryobacterales bacterium
CCCGGGCGGAAACAGGCTAGGCGTATCCTCGCTCCGGCTGCTTCGGCTATTTCCGGAATCCGCTGAATCCATGAGGGATATGAGCGGTTGAACCGCGGTCGTTAGGCAGCCAACGCGGTTTGCATCGATGGAGGGATCTTGGGGCAGGTGGAGGCGCCAATGTTAGGTAACCCGGTAATCGTGGATCACTTTGAAGGCCGGTTTCTAACCGACAATCACGAAAACCTGGGGATGCCCTTCGACGAGGAGGCCGCCATGTTTTTCGAGCGGGACGAGCTGCACGGGGCTGAAGACTTCCATCCGGTCCAGCTGGAGGAGTCGATTTACGCCGATGACCCCGTGCGAGTCTACCTCCGGGAAATGGGAGCGGTTCCTCTGTTGACCAGGCAAGGCGAGCTGGACCTCGCGCGGCGCATGGAACGCGGCAAGTGGAGAATGCAAAAAGCCATCAGCCGCTCGGCGTTGGTGCAATTGGTCGTCCCGGATCTGGCAGACCAGCTCAAGAAGGGAACCGAAGAGCTGAAGAATCTCGTGGATGTCGGCGACATTGAGGAAGATCCGGCCGCTGATGAGAAGCGTCGCGGCCAGACTCGGCAGTTGTTTGCCGATGTCATCGTGCTGCACAAGAAACAGCAGCAGTTGGGGGAGAAGCTGGAATCCATCCCCCTGTCCAACAAGAAGCTGCGTCGCCGCTGCCTGGGCAAACTGGCTCGGGCCAAGGTGGAGACCTCGCTGGCGTTCCGCAAGATTCCGTTTCTGCTGATGGCCTGGAAGGATTTCTCCCGGGAGATCGAGCGGGCGGTGGAGGAGTTCAGCCACCTGGAATCCCAACTGAAGAGAATTCAGGAGCGCAACGGGCAAGAGGTGCAGCTCAGGGTCAAGGAACTGCGGCGCGAGATCCGCAAGCGGGAAGCCGCCGCAGGCGCTTCGGTGGCCGAGCTGACGCACACTCTCAACGTGATCCGCCAGGGCGAGATCGAGGCCGAGAGGGCCAAGAAGGACCTGGTCGAAGCCAACCTGCGCCTGGTGGTCTCGGTCGCCAAGAAGTACTTCAACCGCGGGTTGGACCTGCTGGACTTCATCCAGGAGGGTAGCATCGGCCTGATGCGCGCCGCCGACAAATTCGAGTACCGGCGCGGCTACAAGTTCTCCACGTACGCAACCTGGTGGATCCGGCAGGCGATTACGCGGGCCATCGCCGACCAGTCCCAAACCATCCGCATTCCGGTACACATGAACGATTGCATGAACAAGTTCCGGCGGGCCAACCGGGAGCTGGAGAAGGAACTGGGCCGGGCACCGACCAAGGACGAGATCAGCCGCCGGATGGACATCTCGGTCGAAAAGGTGCAGAAGCTGAAGACGATTTCCCGCGTTGCGGTGTCTTTGGAGACGCCGGTGGGCCGCGACGGCGAGTTCGTGCTGGGCGACTTGATCGAGGACCGTTCGGTGGGCTCTCCGGGGGACGCGGTGATCGACTCGAAGGTGCGGGACGAGACCGCCAATATTCTGAAGACGCTCTCTCCCAAGCAGGAGAGGGTGATCCGGTTGCGCTTCGGGATCGGGTGCGAGCGCGAACACACCTTGGACGAAATCGGTCAGGAGTTCGGGGTCACCCGCGAGCGGATCCGCCAGATCGAAGCCAAGGCCCTGCGGGAGCTCCGCTCGCTGGAGTGGGCCCGCCATCTCCGGCCCCTGCTGGCTGCCTGTTGAAGTTCGAAACCGAGCCGATAAGCCGACCTGCACCTGCTCACCGACGGAAAATCCATCTACCTCGAAGACCGCCAGGAGCGCGTGATCGACCTGCTGAAGAACTCCCGCCAGCCGATGTTTCTGGTTTGCGTTAGCGACCAGGTGAAACGGCTGGAGCATTAAGAGGCAATGAAGGGGGCAGACACGCGCTGGGCCAGGCGGGGCATGAGGAAAGAGCACAATCCGGCGACCCAGCCGAAGCGATCTCCGATCGCGCGCTGGAGGCTGCCGGGCTCCGTGACGGTGTTCCACCATAGCAGCGCGACATCGGGCCAGTTCGCAAGACGAAAGCCTTGCTGGACCACGTAGTAGCAGGAGTAAACACAACCCGAACAGTCGCGACGCGCG
>JAEHDI010000552.1 GCA_016880505.1 Bryobacterales bacterium
CATCGTTTCGCCGAAGCTGGCTTTATCCTCCGCTATCGCTGGAGGCCCCTGAAACTCGATCTCACACGATCCGATCGATATCCGGTCGCCTGTCTTCAGAGTCACCGGCGCCGTCACGCGGCGCCCGTTCAACAACGTACCGTTCCGGCTGCCCAAATCCACCAAGAAGTATTCGCCGCCTTGCGTGCACTGCAACAGTGCGTGCCGGCGCGACACAAGGTTATCGCCCAGCACGACGGAATTCTCCTCGCCCCGCCCGATCCGGCAGACCATCCCGGTTTCCAGCAGAAACCGTTCCTCTCGTCCTTCAATTTGCGCCAGAAGATAAGCCTGAAATGCGTCGCCAGCCATCGTACCCCGTCCGGACCATTCTATTCGGTTTCAGCACGACTTCAACGCCTACCCCGCGCCGGTGCGGGCACGCACCTCCGACAGCAGGCCCAGCACCAGCCGCTCGATCTCGTCGCGCACCTCGCGGTATACCTTCTCGCTTTGCCCGATCGGGTCACGGACGTCCCACGTACGCACCGGCGCCGTGACGATGCCGGGCATCTCGTAGCCGCTCATATTCACCACCAGGTCGTAGCCGGAGAGACGAACCTCGTCGAGCCCTTTCGGGAAGTGCTCTTCGAGGCTGATGCTCTTCTCCTCCATCACGCGGCGCGTCAGTGGCGCGACGAGTGTCGCCGGCATCAGCCCGGCGCTGTCGGCTCCCCAAACTCCTCTGCCATGAGCCCGCGCGAACCCCTCGGCCATCTGGCTGCGGCACGAGTTTCCGAGGCAGACGAAAAGAACTCTCACCGTGTTGTTCTCAAAGCTTCGCCAGGAAGAGACGATGTACCCGTTCGTCGGCGCTCAGTTCCGGATGGAACGTCGCCGCCAGGTGCCTGCCCTGCTCCACCAGCACTGCCGCGCCTCGGTGTTCCACCAGCACCTTCACATCGCCGCCCGCCCGGCAGATGACCGGCGCGCGGATGAAGACCATCTCGAGATCGCCGTCGCCCGTCCGGCGAAGAAACTCATCCTCCGGACACCCGACGGCGACGTGGCTGTCGAGCTGCCGTCCATACCCGTTCCGCTCGACAGAGATGTCCATCAGCCCGAGCGACTCCTGTTTGGGATGCGATACCTCGGTGGCCAGCAGAATCGTTCCCGCGCAGGTACCGAAGATCGGCCGCCGCTCGCCGAACTGCCGCAGCGGCTCGAACAGCTTCTCCTCCCGCAGCAGCTTGAGCATCGTCGTGCTCTCACCGCCCGGGATCACCAGACCGTCCACCCCCTCCAGTTCAGCCGCGGTTCGCACCTCGACGGCCTCGGCGCCCGCGCGGTCGAGCGCCTTCTGATGCGCCTCGAAATCACCCTGGAGGGCAAGCACCCCGACTTTCTTCATAAACAGCCCTGATGAAAGCCGCGAATCAACGCGAATTTGCGTTCATTCGCGTCCATTCGCGGCCATCGCTTACCAGCCTCTCGTTTGCAGCAGCTCCGATTCCTGGAGCTTCGAGATGTCCAGCCCGGGCATGCCCATTCCCAGATCTTCGCTCGCCTCGAGCAGCTTCGCCGGGTCTTTCCAATACGTCGTCGCCTTCACGATTGCCCGCGCCCGCGCATCCGGATCGTCGCTCTTGAAAATACCCGAGCCCACGAAAACCGCTTCGGCGCCGAGCGCGAGCACCAGCGCCGCGTCGGCAGGTGTCGCGATGCCGCCCGCGGAGAAATTCGGGACAGGCAATTTACCGTGCTCGGCCACGTACTCCACCAGTTCGAGCGGC
>JAEHDI010000065.1 GCA_016880505.1 Bryobacterales bacterium
CGCACAAGGCCGTATTGACGGCCATCTTTCGATTGGCGTGGGCGGCCGCGAGCCTGCCTATGACCTTGGTGTCGCCGTTGACTCGGTGGCATGGCGCGGTGGAACGCTCGGTGGAGACGCGAGGATCAGAACGTCGGGGTTCGGCGACGAACTTCTGCGGCGGATGCACGCGGAAGGGACGTTCCATGGCCGGTCTGTCGCGTTTTCTCCGGACACCGAGCTCCCGTTAGTCTCCGGATGCTACAGCGCCTTGTGGAGCGGCAAGGGTCCCAGCGTCGAGTTGGATTGCCTGCGGGTCGCAGTCGGCTCGGACGTTCTCACCGGGCATGCGGTGGCGCGCGAAGACGGGCGTATCTCCGTCGAGCTCTCCGGCGGAGCGCATCCGCTGCGTCTCGCCGGCAGCCTCTCGCCGCTCGAACTCCGTCTCGAACCGCCGCGCTGAGTCGTGAGCGAGTGGCGATTCGATACACTGGCTATTGGACATGGAAACACCCCGACTGCTGCCCTGGACGGACTCCAGTGTCACGAGTGCGCTCGAAGAGCAACGCATCACCGCGCGTGAACAACTGAAGGCAGCCTGGCAGCTCCACGTCGAACGCGTCGAGGAGCAACTCACCGCAGGCTGGAAAGAGCAGATCGACCGCGTCCTCGAAGACCGTTTCGCCGAGCTTGCTTCCCGGGTCGAAGAGGAATTCGGCCGGGAGATCTCCGCGCGAATCGCCGGCCAGCGCGAAACGCTGCGGCGTGAGACAGCCGAACAGTTGAACCAGGCCGCCCGCCGGATGCGGCAGTCCGAATCCGGCGACGATCTGCACGCCGTACTGCTCGACGCGGCCGCAGCATTCTGCGATCGGGCCGTTCTGTTCGCCATCGAGGGCGGAGCATTGCGGTGCGCCGGAGCCCGCGGTCTCGATCCGGACGCGGCCGGCGCTTTGCTCGTGGCCGAGGCACCGCTTGAAGCTTCTCCCGCAGCCGCCGGCGTCGTGGAGTCGCTCGATACGGTCGTCGCGATGCGCACCGCGGGGGAGCTCTCCGAAACGCTAGCGTCCGCACTGGGAGAAGACTCCGCCGGGCGCTCGTTCTTCTTCCCCGTGGTATGCCAGGGCAAGGCGGTCGGTTTGCTGTACGCCGACGGAGACGAAACCCGGCTGCACACCGCCGCACTGGAACTGCTCACGGCTCTTGCCGGGGGTGCCCTGGATTCCCGCCGGCCGGCCGCCACGGCGGCGCCCTCCGGCCTGGTCACGATTGGCGGGCAGGCGCCCGGTCCACGCTCTACCCCGCCGGACTGGCCGGCGCTTCCCCCGGAAGACCGGGATCTCCACCTGCGGGCGCAGCGCTTCGCTCGCGTCCAGGTTGCCGAAATGCGGCTCTACAAGCCCCGCGAAGTTCGCTCCGGCCGCCTGTCCTCCAACCTTTATGCCGATCTGAGAGGCGACATCGACGCCGGGCGGGAGGCGTTCCGGCTTCAGTTTGCCGTTTCGTGTCCCACTATGGTCGACTACTTCCACCTGGAGCTGGTTCGCACGCTGGCCAATGATGATCCTGCTTTGTTGGGACCGGAGTACCCGGGGCCTCTCGTGTGAACCGATGCGGAAACTGGCGCTCACTTTCCTTCTGCTCTGTCCGCTGCTCCCGGCGCAGAACCTGGAGTCTTTGGTCCGCGCCTGCCGCGAGCGCCCCAGTGCCGCCCGGCGCGACGCAATTGTGCAGTTCGTTTCCGCGCATCCGAAGGACTCACAGGGCGCCATGGCGCTCTTTGCCCTAGGTGTCATCGAGTTCGAGGACGAAAGCTACCCGGAGGCGATCAGAAGGCTAAGCGCAGTGCGCAAGCGGTTGCCTCAGCTCGACGACTACGTCGCGTTTCACCTCGGAGCTTCGCATCTGGAAGCGGGCGACCCGGCCGCGGCCGCAAGCGAGTTGAGGACCGTGCTCGACGCTACCCCGCCATCTCCGCTCACTGGCCGTGCTGCCATGCTTTCCGCGAAAGCATACACCGAGGCTGGAACGCCCAACGATGCGATCGCCGTTCTTCGCTCCGGGTACGCCCGTCTGCCCCAGCCCGCCGGCGACTTCGCGCTCGCCTCCGCCCTTGAATCAGCGGGCGATCTGCCTGCCGCCGCGGGCTACTACCAGCGCGTCTACTTCCAGTTTCCGGCTACCTCGGACGCGGCCGCCGCGGCTTCGGCGCTGGAACGCCTCCGGGCGGCGATGGGCGCCACCTATCCACCGCCCATGCCTCACGCGATGCTCGAAAGGGCGGGGAAGTGGCTGGAAGCGCGCGAATATGGCCGCGCCCGCGACGAATTCGAAGCGCTCATCCCGCGGCTCGGCGGCCTGGAGCGGGACCTAGCTCGGGTTCGCATCGGCGTCGCCGATTACACCGCGCAACGGACCCAGACGGCCTACCAATACCTGAAGTCGCTCGGATCCCTGTCGCCCGAGGCCGCCCCCGAACGCCTGTACTACCTGACCGCCTGTGCCCGCCGGCTCGATGACACGCAGGCCATGCAGGAGTACCTCGCCGAGCTTGGCCGCCTCCACACGCAATCGGAATGGCGGCTGAAAGCCCTCGTCTGGGCCGCCAACGAGCACCTGCTGCG
>JAEHDI010000553.1 GCA_016880505.1 Bryobacterales bacterium
GATCAAGGTCCTGCCGCCGGAGAAGGTCGCCGATCCTGAGCGCAAGCGCCGATTCGTACAGGAAGCGAAAGCCGTCTCGGCGCTGAACCATCCGAACATCATCACCATCCATGATATTGGTCAGGCCGACGGTATCGACTACATCGCCATGGAGTATGCCGCCGGTAAGAGGCTGGACCGGCTGATTCCCCGGCACGGGATGCCACTGAGCGAAGCACTCAAGTGCGGCGTGCGGATCGCCGATGCGTTGGCGGCCGCTCACGGAGCCGGCATCGTGCACCGCGACTTGAAGCCGGGCAACGTCATGGTGACGGACAAGGGTCAGGTCAAGGTGCTCGACTTCGGGTTGGCCAAGCTGACCGAGGCGGGAGAAAGCGGCGAAGATCTCGAAACGCGCACGATCCGTGACGAGGAAGCGCCGCGCACCGGAGAAGGCAGAATCATGGGCACGGCGGCTTATATGTCGCCGGAGCAGGCGCAAGGGAAGAAAGTCGACGCCAGGTCGGACATCTTCTCGTTCGGCTCCTTGCTGTACGAGATGGTGACCGGGCGGCGGGCGTTTCAGGGTGACTCGGTGGTCTCGACGCTGGCGGCCATCATTAAGGAGAATCCGGCGCCGCCGAGCCAGGTGGTGGAGGGTCTTCCGAAGGAGTTGGAGCGGCTGATCTTGCGCTGCCTGCGAAAGGACACGGGTCGGCGTTTCCAACACATGGTGGATGTGAAGATCGCGCTAGAGGAACTCAAGGACGAATCCGATTCCGGAACGTTGGGCGCCCCGCCAGCGACAGTACGGCGCGGTAACCGGCGATTGTTCTGGGCCGCTGCGCTACTGGCGGTCCTCACCTTGGGTGTCGGCACTTTATGGTTTGTTCGCTCGACCGCCACAGCCCCGGAAGCCGCCTTGACTGCCGTTCCCCTCACCACGTATCCGGGCTTTGAAACAGACCCTAGCTTATCGCCCGAGGGCAATCAGGTGGCTTTCGCCTGGGATGGAGCGAAGCGGGATAACTTCGACATATACGTAAAGCTGATCGGCACGGGCGGGCAAGCGCTACGGCTGACGACCGATCCGGGCCGCGATTATAGCCCAGTCTGGTCGCCGGATGGCCGCTTCATTGCATTCCTTCGCGACTTGCCCACGGGGAAGGCCGCAGTACGGCTGATTCCAGCCCTCGGCGGCCCGGAGCGCAAGCTTGCGGAGATCTTGCTTTCCGACAACTTATTGGGCCGGTTTCTGGCCTGGTCGCCCGACGGCAATTGGCTTGTCATGAGTGACAGAGATTCCCTCAAAGAATCGGTCGCGTTGTTTTTGCTGTCGGTCGAGAGCGGTGAAAAGCACCGGCTCACGTCGCCCCCAGTCCAGCAACTCGGTGATAGCGGGCCCGCGTTCTCGCCGGATGGGCGCACTCTTGTGTTTAGCCGAACTGTCGACGTCGGCATCAGCAATCTCTATTTGTTGACCTTTTCCGAGGGGCTTAGACCCCTGGGAGAAGCCAGACCGCTTAGCTTCGGAAATCGCGCTGCTATCAGTCCAGCCTGGACGGCAGACGGGCGCGAGATCATCTTCGTGGACTGGAACCAGTTGGGCCTATGGAGAGTTGTCGTTCCCTTGCCTACGGAGCGGCCCGCGGAGCCGAAGCAGCTGGCAACTCTCGGTGGGAACATCTTCAATCCCGCAATCTCCCGCCGCGGGCGGCGGCTCGCTTACCCTCACGTATTCCTCCATAACAGCATCTGGCGTATTGCCGCGCCGGGTGCGACTGCCGGCGTACCGCGCAGAGCCAGCGGCGCCCAGCCACTGATCTCCTCGACGCGAGACGACTATTCTCCGCAGTTCTCACCCGACGGCAGGAGAATTGCTTTTGTGTCTGGCCGCTCTGGCAACGATGAGATCTGGGCATGTGACAGCGACGGTTCAAAC
>JAEHDI010000554.1 GCA_016880505.1 Bryobacterales bacterium
CGCGATGGCCTTTCCGGAGAGTGCCGGGTGATGAGCCTGCCGACCTGGTGATGCGCCGGCGCGGTGTCGGGCTGGCCTGCGCCGGCAGCTTCGACGGGATTCTACACAAGGACCTTGCCGGGGTGAACACCAGGCTCGCCCGCGAATGCCGGACGTACGGGAAGGAGCTGCTGCTCCCCTTCGGTTCCGTGGATCCGAAGTTGCCGGACTGGCGGGAGGACTTGCGGCGTTGCCGCGAAGAACACCGGATGCCCGGAATCCGGCTGTATCCGAACTATCATGGGTACGACCTCAAGGATCCGGCTTTCGGCGAGTTACTTACTCTGGCAGGTGCGGGCGGGCTGATCGTACAGCTTGCAATGCGCATGGAAGACGAGCGCACACAACATCCGCTACTGCGAGTGCCGCCCGTCGATGCCGGCCCACTGCCCGACCTGATTCGAGGTCAGCCTGGAGTGCGAATCGTGCTCCTTCATTGGAAGGGACTGGTAGGCCCAGCACTGCTCGAGCGAACGGCAGCCGCCGGCGAGGTCTACTTCGAGATCTCAATGCTTGAAGGACTCGGGGCCCTGGCGCGGCTCATTCAGCAAGTGTCCGCCGAACGGGTCCTGTTCGGATCGAATTTCCCTCTGTTTTACTTCGAATCGGCACTCTTCAAAGTTCGCGAGGCCGGCCTCACGCAACTGCAACAGAATGCGATCTTCGAGGGGAACGCCCAGCGCTTGTTGCATCTGCGGTGACCTCCGGGCACACACCCAAGGCGGCAATCCAGGTTCTTAGTCAACGCGCTCCCGCCTCGCCTGCGGCGGCTTTGGGGGTCAGCCGAAGGTCGCCGATGTACGGGGCGACGAACCATTCCGGCAGCGCGGCGGTGACGTTGCCTGTAGCCGTCACCTCGTCAGGCACGATTACAGCGCCTGATGTCAGATTGTTGAGGAAGCGGTTGCCCGGACCAGCCAGTTGATGGAACTGCACGGCGCGCTGGGTGGACTGTTCGCAAAAGACAGTATTCTGGACCACGGCCGTGCCTCGCGTGCGGCAGATTTCGATGCCCTGCCCGCGCCCCGCGACAATGTAATTGTTGCGGATCACGCCGCCGCTCATGTGTAGCGGGTCTCCCGAGGGATTGCCGAAGCAGATGCCCCGGTCGCAATTGACGATCAGGTTGCGTTCCGCCGTCACGTTTTCACTGTTCACCCAGACGAAGATGGCGCCTCGTCCGCCGCCATGTTGTCCACGGATGTTTACGAAGACGTTGTCGGCGATGGTCCAGTCCTTCAACCACATGGCGTCAATGCCGCTGACGTAGTCCCCGCCGTAAGGTTCGTCGTTGGGAGTGACATCGTCGTTGACGAACAGGCAATAGCGCACTTCACCCTGGCGCGGGCGAACCTTGTCGGCCTCCTGGGGGGTCAGCGTTCTTGTGCCGCTGTCGTTTACGCGCGTGGCTCCGGTGCCCTTCAACCCACGTACGTAACAGTTGTGAAATTTGACGTTATAGACTTTGAACCGCTCGATACCGCTGTCGCCCAGAAACATGATGCCGTACTGGCGGGAGTTGGCCACGGTTAGATCGGCGATGGTCAGGTTCCTGGCGCCGCGCACTCGAACGACTTTGGTGAACTTGCCCCCGCCATCGAGAGTGACCTTTTCGCGGCTGCCACTTTCGCCGCGAATGGTGAGATCGTGCTGCGTGACCAGCAGTTCGTCCAGGCGATAGACGCCGTCGGCAAGCACGATGGTGGCGCCAAGCGAGGCTCCCGCCACGGCCTTGCGGAGCGAAGGCACGTCCGACACCCGGATGATTGCGCCCGCCGATGTGGGAAGCGCCGGCGCTTTGCACGCCAGTTTGAGCACTTGCTCCACGTCCGCTGCGGGGCCGGGAGTGCCCTTATCCTGCGCGGTGAAACTTGCGGTGACGGAGGCGAACAGCACCAGAGCAACAACGAGGGAGCCGAATGATTTTCTGGTCATGAACAGCTTACGGTACGCCAGCGGCGGAGCCGGGCGCAAGAGCTGGGCTACCGCACTGAGTGCGGCGTTTCCAGTTTCAACGCGTGGTTGGTGGGGACCTCCCGGCAATCGACGGTATAACTGCCTCCTCCGGCGGGCACTTCCACGCTTTTCAAAATGCGCTCGTCGCCAATGGAGTAGTCGTGCGTTACCCGCACCATGCCCGTATTCACCGGGCGCGGATCTCGACAGTGCGCGTAGATGCGGATCGAGTTCAACGAAGGGTCGCCGGTGTAACGGACCCAGACTTTGCGCACGGGCTCGGGCAGGATCACATCGGTGTCCATGCTGTAATGCCAGTGCTGGTTCCAGTCCGGTACCGTGCCGGTTGCGTCGTAAATGGTGCGGAAAGGTCCCCCCAGCGCGGTTGCGATCTCGATCTTATTGGCGGTGAGTGGCGCCCGCTTCAGGTGATGCGCGCGGAACATGCCGCCCACGCTCAGACGTTCGATCACCTGCCCGGGGCCTGCTTCCACCGGCACCACGGCCCGCCCGCGCAGGCGCTGGCTGGGCTGCCGCGGCTGGTAATCTCCCACGATCCGGACGCCGTGCCTCTCAATGTCTTCCGGATCGCCCAGCTGAGGCAGCACGGGCAGCAGGCGCGTGGGGCGGCCACGCGGGTCGTTGACGCCCAGGCGCAGGACGTTGCGGCCCTTGGCTAAGCGGGGAAGCGAGATGGGCGCAACCTGTCCCCAGGTCCGCAACTCGAGCGAGCGCAGGGCCGCCGCGCCGGGCTCTCCTTGCATGCCCAGCCGGACGAAGTAGTGGTACCGGCCGCGCACAAACCGCGTCAGGTCGTAGCGCAATTTGTTGGGAAGCGTGCCGAGAGATACCCAGGTGCGGCCGCCGTCGGTACTGATATCGCCTTCCACGGCGGTGGTGGCGTCGATCATTATGGTGGCTGCATCGCGATTCAGGGCGCCCGCCGGGTCGTCAAGGTCGTCCATCACGGGCACGATCACGTAAGGGCTGAGTACCTCGAAGACGACGAAACCACTGCCCGGTTCCGCGGGCGTGAGACCAGTCGCTGATGTCCTCAGGTTTCGGACTTCGTACGCTCCCAGTTCCACGTCGCGTGTCTTTTCGGAGAGGTCCGGGCGGTACAGCAACAGCGACGAGCCCACGCCCCAGATGCTGAAATTGGCGTTATTCGGCTTGATGCCGCGGGGTGGTTTTTCAAGCAGCTCACGCATCCAGCCGGTATAAGTGGGGGAATGGTGCCATCGGCCGTCCCGGTTTTGCCACCAGCGCGTGAGGGATTCGCCGGGCCGAAGCACGTAGTCCATGGTCCAGCCCCCCACGCTCCAGTGATATTGCAGGTCAAGCGGTTTGGCTGAAAACATCCGGAAACCCACGGATTTGTCTTTGACGTTGGGGAAGAACGGCTCTACTGCGTGTCGAGGGTCGCTCCACAGGCTCGGGTCGGCGCGGGCCTCGGCGGCGGAGGCTACCACGCCGTCGGGCCGCAGCAGTGTGCCGCGCAGATCTAGATCGAAGTAGTGCCAGCCTCCTCCATAATAGACTTCGGTAGCCACATGGTTCCACGCCGGCACGCTGAAACTGCGGGCCTCAAACCCCGCCGCACGGAACACGCCTTCCAGCACCGGCCCGTGAATCCCGCAGAAACCGTGATTGTGGACGTTCATATTCCTGAGTGCGTCGCGGCTGTTCCCTAGGGCGTAATCGGTATCCGCACCGTCGAAGATCTCATTGAAGTGATAAAGTCCGGTGCTGACGCCGCTGAGGCGCTGCCACAGAGCGATGGCAAGTTCCTGTCCGGCCAGCCCCCGGTCCTTATAGAACGCCACAAAGCGGCCGAGGTCGGTGTAATCGGGTGCGCTATCTACGGTGATGCGTGGTGAAACCACCACGCTCTGTGGCGCCGGGGCGCACACGGCAACCATCATAGCGATGACCAGTCCGGATAGAACACGCGTCAGGAAGATCGAGACTCGTCTCGACATCCGCCCCTAATCTCCCTTCACCGGATCGAACCGCACCCCCAGCATGCCGAAGAATTCCGCCAGACCCGCCAGCTCCGCCTTCGCCCTTTCGCTAGGCTCCATTACCCTCACCGGCCTCGGCGCTACCAGTGCCACCATCTGCCGGATGTCGAACTCCTCCAGCAGGCCGAAGCAGAAAAGCTCCGGAGCCTCCCTCCTGCATTTCCTCCTCGAAGGCGCGCGGCAGGGGGAGCCGGGGATCCTGTTCACGCTGGAGGAGACGCCGGCGCAGATCCGGGCGGTCGCGAAGAGCTTCGGCTGGAA
>JAEHDI010000066.1 GCA_016880505.1 Bryobacterales bacterium
ACAAGTCCCGTTATAGAGCTACGGTCCTGCCCTCCCAACAGGTTCCCGCCTGTTCTGCTGCTAGTCGTGGGGCCAAGGCGAACCATTAGGGGAGATTTTTCCGACCCTGAGATAAAAGGCTTGGAAGGTAAACAAGTCTCGCTCCGCATCGCGGTGGGCTCGGACCCGTATAGCGTGGTAGCAGAGGCGAAGCGCTTTATGTCAAGCCGCTGCCAACATAGCCCTTATGATGCAATCGTGCGTTGGGGCACAATTATCGAAAGCAACTCATTTCTGTTCCGGTAGAGAATGTGCTCGCGAAGCCGGGGACGGACCGTTCTCTCTCACCCCGGCCGGGAGCGGTTGTCAGGGTTCGGTCAGAAGCTGAAAGCCTGCTGAGCCTTAGTCGAGGCCGTAAAGCGGGCCCCCGCATTTGGTTCACTGCCTTACTCCGACATCACGAATGCACAATCGTGCAAGACGAAATATCTGGCGTTCTCGTTTCCGAGCGCCCCATTCCGGAAATGACAGTGCTCGCTAGTCCGGAACGGCGGCGAGCCAGTAGCCGGGGCGGGTCTGTATCTTGAGGTCGCGGCGGACGTTGCCGGAGGATCCGAAAATCTGCACCTGGATCTCGTGGAACCCTGCCTCCATCTTGTTGTTCGGCATGTAACTGACGAGGTACTGGCTGTGCAGTTCCTCGCCGATCCGCGAGATCGCGTTCTCGAGATCCCTCTCCCGCGTAAAGGCGTACTCGCGGCCTCCGGTGAACTCGGTGAATACCTCAGCGGGGTTGTCCACGAAGACCGACTTCGCCTGGCGAAAGATCTCGACGAACAGCGGAAGGAAGCTCGCCGAGCTGCCTTCCAGGCCGCTTACCTGACGAGCCGCCTCCGGCGTGGGAGGCACGCCGGCGGGAAGCGGACGCGCGCTCGGGGGAACGGGGTCCGGCCGGGGCGGTTGTGTCTTAGCCGTGAATGTCGTCATCATCCGGTTAATGTTCACCGTGTAGATCAGGACGTTGGCGAGTTGCGCGCTCGTGAGAGCGTCACGCGCGCGGCCCTCGCTGCCGCTATCCCGCGTCTCGCTGATCAGCAGAAGCACGCGGCGGTGGTCGGGAGGCCTTCGGGCGAGCATCCGGATGGCCGTCTGCGTCGCGTCGATCATTCGATTGCTGGAAGCGCCGATCTTCAGGCTGTCGATCGCCTTGGAAATGTTGTCGGAGTCCGAGGTGAAGTCCTGGACGACGTCGACGCGGTGGGCGAATGAGATGATCGCCACTTCACCCTGCTCGCCAACCACCAGGCCTTGCAGCAGCGGCGCGATCTTCTGGATTTTTGGCAGGACCGCTTGCGTCGCCCAGCTCGTCTGTATGGCGACGACCAGCGAGATTGGGACGAAGGAAACGTCGACCTTGATGTCCTGCGGCTTGGCGTTGTCAAGGAGGCGGAAGTTCTCCGGTTGCAGGCCGTGAACGTAGCGTCCTTCGTGATCGGTCACCGTCACCGGCGCCGACACCACGTTTACGGTGGCGCGGAACACCTGGTCGGAAGTCTCCGGCTGTTGCGCCAGCAGTGCAACCGCCAAAAGCCCCGAACAAAGGCATCGAATAGTGGTCATGTTTTCAACTAATTGACGTTAGGGACCGTACTTCGGTTTCACCGGGACGGCGTGTTCAGTCTCGCCGCGCAGCAACTCGAGAATGTGCGGCACTAACTCCACGATAGCATCGACGGACTCCACCGCGCCGCGCGGGGAGCCGGGAAGATTCACAATGAGCGTC
>JAEHDI010000555.1 GCA_016880505.1 Bryobacterales bacterium
CGCTCGATCCAGCGATACGTCACTGGCAGCAGAATCAACGTCAATAAGGTCGAGGTTACCAGGCCGCCGATGACAACCGTCGCAAGCGGCTTTTGCACCTCCGCGCCGGCGCTCGTTGAGATGGCCATCGGCACGAAACCGAGGCTGGCGACCAGCGCCGTCATCAGCACGGGGCGGAGGCGTGTAATTGCGCCCTCCATGATGGCCTCGAGCAGCGGCGTGCCACGCTCGCGCAATTGGTTGATGAACGCCACCATCACGACGCCGTTCAGCACAGCCACTCCCGACACGGCGATGAACCCGACACCTGCACTCATCGAGAAGTGCATTCCGCGCAGCCACAGCGTAAGTACGCCGCCGGTGATTGCAAACGGAATTCCGGTGAAGATCAGCGCCGCCTGTCCCATTGACTTAAACGTAGCGAACAAGAGCAGGAAGATCAGTACGAACGTCGCCGGCACCGCGACCATCAGCCGCAGCCTTCCGCTCTCGAGGTTCTCAAACGTTCCGCCCCAAGTCATTACGTAACCCGGCGGAAGCTTCACCTCCGTGGACACCTGCTCCTGAGCCTCCTCCACGAAGCTGCCGAGATCCCTGCCGCGTGCGTTCACCTCGATCGAAATGCGGCGCTGGCCATTCTCGCGCGCGATCTCGGCCGGACCTTCCTCGCTGGCGATCTCGGTCAGCTCGCTGAGCGGGATTTTCTGCCCGTTCGGAGCGCTGACGAGCAGGTTCCCGATCGCGGCGGCGTCCTTCCTGGCCCACTCAGGCAGCCGGACCACCAGGTCGAAACGCATGAAGCCTTCGAGCACCGTCGTCGCTTCCGACCCGGCAATGGCGCTCTGGATCAATAGCTGGACGTCCGAGACATTAATCCCGTAGCGTGCAATCCTGTCGCGGTCGATCCTGATCTGGAGCACCGGCAGGCCGGAGACCTGCTGCACGCGCGTGTCGGCGGCGCCCCGGACTCCACCCAGGACGCGCGCGACCTGTTCGGCCTTCTGGCGCATAAGATCAACGTCGTCGCCGAAGATCTTGATCACGACGTCCGAGCGCGCGCCGACACCCTCAATCAGCTCATTCATGCGGAACTTGATCGGCTGCGAGAACGCAAAACTCATCCCGGGGATGGTGTCGAGCTTCCCGGCGAGCTTCTCAACAATCTCCTCCTGCGTGCGGACCGTTTTCCATTCTTCCTTGGGTTTCAGGAAGACATACGTGTCCGAATGCTCCGGACCCATGGGGTCGGTCGCGATCTCCGGCCTGCCGATGCGGCTCGTGACGGTCTCGACTTCCGGTAGCTCCTTGATGGTCTGCTCCATGACCGTGAGCATCTTCACCGACTGGGACAGCGACACACTCGGAAGCCGCGCCGTGTTGACCGCGATCGCGCCTTCGTTGAGGTCCGGAATGAATTCACTGCCCAAGCCGAAGAACAGCAGGAAACTGACCGCAAGGAACACGCCGGCGGCAGCGAATACGGGAGCGGGTCGGCGCACCGCGCCGTTCAGAGCACGGCCGTAGAAGCGCATCAGCCGCCGCAGGACCGGATTCTCCTCGGCATACTCATCGTCGCCGGCGTGAGCCTTAGGGGGCTCGCGCAGGAACAAAGCGGCAAGGGCCGGAATCACGGTCATGCTGAGGATCAGCGCCCCGGAGAGCGCGAAAACGACCGTGAGTGCCATGGGCCGGAACATCTTGCCTTCTATCCCCACAAGCGCAAGGATCGGCAGGTAGGCCGCCAGGATAATCAGCCCTCCGAATTGGCTGACCCTCAGGACATCCAGAGTCGCGGACCGAATGGTTTCGATGCGCTCCTCCTCCGTAAGCGCTCCGCCTGATTCTCGCCGGCGTGCCGCCAATTGCCGCACGGAATTCTCAACGATGATGACTGCGCCATCCACGATCAGGCCGAAGTCGATCGCGCCCAGGCTCATCAGGTTGGCGGAAACCCCGAAGTACTTCATCGCGATGATCGCGACCAGCATCGACAGCGGGATCGCCGAAGAAACGATCAGGCCGGCCCTCAATTGCAGCAGGAACAAAAACAGCACCGCCATGACTACAAGGCCGCCTTCGACCAAGTTCTTCACCGCAGTCCGGACGGTGCGGTCAACCAGGTCGCTGCGGTTGTAAAACGGACTCACGGCGACACCCGGCGGCAACGCCCTCGAGACCTCCTTGAGCTTCCGTTCGACGCGCTCGGCTACCGCGCGGCTGTTCTCGCCCTTGAGCATCATCGCGATGCCCATGACGGTCTCGCCCTTGCCGTCACGCGTGGCGGCTCCCTGACGCACCTGTGCGCCCAGGCTGACCTCGCCGATGTTGCGAACGAAAATCGGGGTGCCTTGATGCGACGCAACCACGATGTTCTCGATGTCGCGCTCGTTCTGGATCAGCCCCACGCCGCGCAGGAGTTGCTGCTCGCCCGCGTGCTCGATGTAAGCCCCGCCGGCATTCGAGTTGTTCTTTTCGAGCGCCTCGATGACTTGCGCAAGGCTGAGCCCGTGGCCCACCAGCCTGTTCGGGTCCACCAGAACCTGGTACTGCTTCTCCTCACCGCCGAAGGAGTTCACTTCAATGACGCCCGGAACCGTCCGAAGCTGCGGCTTGATGAACCAGTCGAGAATCGTGCGCAACTCCATCAACGAACGTTTCTCGGTCGCGCCGGGAGCGTTCTCGACCGTGAACTGGTAGATCTCTCCGAGCCCGGTGCTGACCGGCGCGATTTCGGGCGTGATGCCGGCAGGCAACTCCTTCTCCGCCGCAATCAGACGCTCGAGCACCAGTTGTCGGGCGAAGTAGATGTTGGTTCTCTCCTTGAACGTCACGGTCACTTGCGACAACCCGAATTTCGAGAGCGACCGGACGTCTTCCATGTCCGGAAGACCCGCCATCGCCAGTTCGATAGGGAAGGTGACGTACTTCTCCATTTCAAGTGGAGTGAACGAGGGCGCGACGGCGTTGATCTGAACCTGGTTTGTGGTAATGTCCGGCACCGCATCGATGGGCAGGTTTGCCGCCGAATATAGGCCGAAGCCCGCGAGCGCGATGGCCAGCAGGACTACCAGGACCCGCCACTGGATGCTGAGGGTAACGATACGTTCGATCATTCGGCGCTACTCCTCGTGATGTCCCAGCTCGCTCTTCTTGGCCTCGGATTTCAGCAGGAACGAACCCTCCGTGACAACGGTGTCGCCCGTCTTAAGGCCCTCGGTGACCTCGACCCAGTCTCCGAAGCGCTGCCCAAGCCTCAGCGGACGCTTCTCGAAATGTTCGCCTGTGGTCTTCACGAACACGACGGTCGCTCCGTCGACGTTCTGCACGGCGTTAACCGGTAATGCAAGCGTGGAACGTGTGGTCGGTGTGGGAATCCGAACGGTCGCAAACATTTCCAGCTTCAGGAGGTTTTGCTGGTTCGAGACCTCCACACGGACCTTCGCAGTTCTTGTGCTGGGGTCGAGGACGTCGCTGACATAGGTGATCTTGCCGGTGAAGATGCGGTCGGGATAGGAGGCGGCCACCACTTCCGCTTGTTGCCCCTCACGAACCGAGTGGATGTCCTTTTCGTAGACATCGGCCTGAACCCACACGGTCGAAAGGTCGGCGATGGTCATCACCTCGTCTTCCGTGCTGACGGTTTCGCCGGGTACGGCGTTGAACTGCGTCACTACGCCGGTGAAGGGAGCGGTAAGCGTGCTGTGCGAACGCTCCCGGTGGTATTCGAGGTCCTTGGCCGGATCGAGCTTCTCGATTTCGGGGTCGGTCATGCCGAACCGATGCAGCTTCTCCTCGATCTTGGCAGCTCCAGCTTTGCGGCTCTCTACCGTTGCCAGAGCATTCTTGTGCTCCGCTTCGCGGCGTTGAAACTCCGCCTTTGCGACGGCGCCGAGATCGACGAGGTTATTTGCGCGCTCCAGAGCCCGCTTCGACACCTCCGTCTCGGCTGTCGCCTTTTGCAGTTCGGCAAGCGCGGAGAGGTACTCACCGATCGC
>JAEHDI010000556.1 GCA_016880505.1 Bryobacterales bacterium
ACGTCGGGTGTGGGTCCGGCTGTTCCTGACGTGTCCGGGGTAAAGGTTAACTACTGGGTCAGGGCGACGGTGGCCGAGCGGGTCCCGCAGTTGTTCTCGGCGGTGATGGGGAACCTCGTCGGAACGTCATCGGTTCGAGCCACGGCCGGTGTGGTCGACTCCATTGTTCCGGGCTCTCTGATTCTGCTGAATCGGGAGAACGACTGCCTGCCGATGGGGAATGCGAACTCCTCGGTCTGCGGAGTCAATGCCCTGGTTCAGGCGAACGACAACCAGGGTCTGCACGCCCTGCAAGCGGAAGGAGGCATCATGATGGCCTCTACCAAGCACGGGACTGACGTAGACGCCAGGTTCGCCGGCGAGAACACCGGCGGCGGCGCGGTCATAGCTCCTTTCACCTACATTCGAGAGTCCGGCAGTCACACGTTGTCCGGGGGCGCCAGTTGGGTGACACAGCCCGAGAACGGAAAACCCGACACCCGCTATTTCACGGACCCGGTGCGCGGAAAGGGGCAACCGCCACCCCCAAGGGGCCTGGCGGACCATCCCGTGCTTGGGGGAACGCTTTCCGGGAGCGACGATCCCAACAATCCTCTGGTTGTGCAACCGGGAAACTATTATGCGATGGCGATTAACGCACAGGGGCAGCCGTACGCCACCGGTGACCCCATTCGCCTGCAAGGAAACCTCGAGTTTGGCGACGGCGGTACGGGTTTCGGAAGGTACGCCTTCTTCGGCGGGGTGACGAACCAGTCCGCCGGCACAACCATCATCTTCAGTCCGGGAAGTTACTTCTTCGTTGGTGCAAAGCCGCAAGCCAACAAGCCGAGTCGGCTGTTTGACATCAGCGTCAACATGACGCTGAAAGACAAGACGACCGGGTACGATACGCCAGTGGATGCCGGCGAGATCTTCGTCTTCACCGATCCGAACTATCACGGTGGGCCAGATGGGAGCGCAACGCTCGAAATACCTCCACTCGTGCAGACCATTGCTTCAGAACTGAGGCAGGGAATGTCGGGCTTCCAATCGGGCAACAGCTCGTCAGTGTTTATCAACCTGCACGGCTTGAACAGGGAGCACGAAGCATTGCCTAGCGAGATGAAGCTCTACGCTCCGGTCGTTTTGTGGCAGGACCAAGCGAACTCAATCATCAAATACACAGGGAGAGGTTACATCGACACCAGTTGCGGGCAACCGGAATGCCCGAACACGGCGTTATGGAGCTCGGCATCGACCGAACTGGTGTTTCAGGCGTCACCGAACCTTCATTTTTGGGGCGTATCCTATCAGCCCCGCGGATCGTGGACCTCGATGCTTGGCGGAGGCGGCTACGACGCGCCACTGCAACTGATCACGGGCGCTCTGAAAGTCCATGCCAACTCGAACGTGCACCTGCGACCCCTCAACCTTCCGCTCGTACGGACCGTTATCGCGCTAATCGAATAGCCGCCAGCGCAGAGGCACGACGAGAGGAACGGACGAGCCATGCATACGACTCTCAAAGCGGCCAAACGCGCACGCCATGCGCAAAAAGGCCCGATCCTGAGGATGGCTGAGATGATCGGGCAGTCACTCCTTCATTTTGAAGAGGTGGTTGAGAGAGCCGTGGCGGAGTTCACCGAAAGCACCGCTGCCGATTCGCGTGTACTCGGCGTGAGTTCAGGCGAAATCGGCCACACCAAGCATTTCAAGAGACATCGCTATTGCAGCCTGGAACTCTCGACCGCTCATAACGGGCGTAGCCGGCGCCGCCCCCATGTGATCGGCGACCCCGCGACTCTGCCGTTTCCCAAGGAACGCTTTGACGCGTGCGTCAATTTGCTTACACTGGAACACGTTCCCGAGCCGGGCCTAGTTCTGCGAGAGCTAGCCAAAACTCTCAAGCCCGGCGGAGAGCTCCTGCTGGTTGTGCAGCAGGAATCAGAGATCAGCCAGGAACCACACGACTACTACCGTTTCACTCGGTTCGGCGTGCAGTACCTCTTGGAGAATGCCGGATTCACAGAGATCATCATCAAACCAGTGGGCGGGCTCTTCCAGTTGCTGTCACGGCGGCTTTTCGATGGACTAGAGTTCATTCCAGTGATCCTCTTTCCTCTCGCCGCGCTTCTATTGGCTCCGCTAGCCCTGGCGCTGCCGCTTCTTGACTTCCTAGATCGTGATAACCGGTTCACCCTGGGTTACGTCTGCACAGCGCGGCGCCCCCTCATGACCTGAAACGCCGGACCACCACGCCCGAGATTTCCGGTCGGCGGCGATTCAGACGCTCATCTCGCCGGTAGAGGCGTACTTTAGCTTCGCCTCCAGAGAGTCCAGCGCGTGGTCCATGGCAGATTCGGCGCTCTCGTGATGCACCAAGGGAAGCTGGCGTCCCTCACCAGGACTCTCCGGGCCGCTTGCTCTTCCTAAACTCAAAGCAAGGCCACATAAGCGCCTTCTTCCTGCTTGCCAGCTCGCCGGCGCCCTGCGAGCAGGGGGCGGAGGTTCCCACGGCGCGAAGCGCCGGTCGCAGCAGGCGATCAATGAGCGGCACACGAGGGCTCTCGTCCCACACACATCAACACTTTTTTCGACCCCCAATCGCGTGTATACTTATGTGCGCGGAAAAATCCTACGTGGCCAGGAGGCTTGAACGGGAGTCCTGGGTAAGACCTGGCAGCAATTGCCAGTCCGCATCTAGTCGATTGATTTCCGGAGCTGCCTGGTTCGGGCATTGTGCCGTTTTCGGAAGAAGATGTGCGAAATCGGACGATGCTAGAGCGTAACGCGAGTCTCGGAAGCCGGGATACGCGTCCCTGTTCGGTTCGCGATGTTGAAACAGCAGCCTTGGCGAGGTGAGGGAGGAGAAAAGAAAGGACGGAATCATCCATGCCATTCAAGATGACCATGAGCACCGACAACTGGCGCCCGGATTGGTGGGGTGTAGAAAGATGTTTCCAGCGCATTCGGGAGCTCGGCGAAAGGCACGTGGAACTCACCACCGCCACGGGCTTCAACCTGCTCGAGGGCTTAGGATTCTCCCCCTACATTAGCGTAGACGACGATCCCTTCATCATTCGCGATCTCTTGCAGAAATACGGCCTCGAACTCGTCTCCATCGACTGCGACTACCCGATCTGGAGCCATCACTCCATCGACGTGCTGATCAAGTCAATCGTATTCGGCGACATGATCGGATGCCGTCTGTTTGTCACCACCGACAGCGGCAACTACCCGCCCGGCAGATCCGACGAGGAGTGGCTCCGCGTCATCAAGTACCACTTCGACTGCGTGCTTCCGGTGGCCGAACGGCACAACGCCGTTATCGCCATCGAGCCGCACGGCTACCTCACCACGAAGCCCGACGCTTTGTGGCGGCTAGCCACCCAGAACGCAAGCGATCGCATCGGCATCAACTTCGATACCGGCAATTCCTTCATCGCCGGCCAGGATCCTGTGGCGTTTCTGGGGAAGGTGAAGGACCGCGTGGTTCACATGCACATCAAGGACGTCAGTGAGGCGCTCGCCCGCGCGATGCGCGGCGAGGAGACCGGCATCGCCTCTAGCGAGATCGCGGTCGGTGAAGGGGTCAACGCGGAGAACATCATGCTCTGTCTTGACATCATGGCGGCCACCGGGCGCGAAATCCCCATTTCGCCGGAAGCGGGCGGTGACCGGCTGATGCCCCGCAGCATCGCGTGGGTCAGAGACTATCTGAATCGCAAGGGCTACGCGCTGGTCTGAGCTACGCGGCGGCCAGTTCCTTGTTTCCTCGCATGAAACTTCGATGCCAGGCGTGCGTTCTTGTCGGCAGACTCGACTAATAGCGTGGTTCTTCGAGGCTGCTCCGTACCCCTACGTGGCCTGTGCTTCCCGGCCGACGCGTTCCATTGTCCAAGAACTAGTGCGGCCGTTTTACCTGCCCGGCGAAGGCGACATCGACTTGATTCTTCTGCTGCCTCTCCCACCGCACTAGGCGATCACGCTCGAATGCAAGCGCGTCAAAGTCGAGAGCGTGAACGCCGGCCAGGACAGTATCAACAGGTTGCAGAATGTCGCCGCGCCCGGGCGGAGGCGGCACCCGGGGAGCGGGTGCTAGAGGTTCTCGCGGGGCGAAGCACCGAGTGCAGCAGGCGATCAACGAGCGGCGCACGAGGCCGCCCCCGATCGGGTGTAGACTTATGTTCGCGGGTTGAATTCTGCCCGAAGGAGCGAACGCCCCCATCTACGGCTTGCCGACTGTGGGATCGTGTGGCTGAAGGCTGTGGCCGATAGTCTCCGATCGGCCGACCATCCTGGAGTTGAGCGACTTCGGTCTACACTACGGCGTCAGAACGAAGCCGCTCAGGCGGCGGACGCTACGCGTGCACTGCAAATCAGCCTCGTTCTACTTCAGGACGAGCTTGCTTTGGTGCGGCACTCCGGCTACGATACACTTGATGCTTGCCGGTTTATGTGGTTCACAGTTGCAATTGAAAA
>JAEHDI010000005.1 GCA_016880505.1 Bryobacterales bacterium
AAGCTGCCCGAGGATCGGCCGCTCTCGCTGCGACTTCGTGTGTTCGAGGCGGTCAACTGCCGCAACTCCTCGAGATCCAGCCGGTCAATGTCGAAGTTGAACTCCGCCTCCGGAGAAGCCGGATTCCGGACCATCACATTTCCGCGTAGAGTGGAACTTCCTAAGGAGCAGGACAGGTTTTCAAAACCTGCGGATCTCCCAGTGAAATTGAGGTCGGCAGAACGCACCTGGAGCGGTTTCGTTAGGGCCGGTACGCTTAACGTGGCGTCCCGAATGCTCCCTCGACCCGTGCACTCGAGCTCCGCGATGCGATCGAGTCGTCCGCGGATGCGAGCGTCGAGAGTGAGCTGCCCGGTGCCGCTGATACCGCTCATGCCGAATGCGCTGGCAGCGGCAAGGACCTCCTTCAGGCCGGCTTCAGCCGTCCTGATCGTCGCGTCGATTCTGGACGCCCGGGTGTCCAGTTCTCCCGAAATCACAACAGGAGCTTTGCCTATCCTAGCCGTAACCTCCGAGGCCTTGAGGACTCCCGTATCCAGGTTGTGGCTGATCTTGCAGTCAAGCCGGATAGGGTGGCCCAGATCGGCTCCGCCGGTGCGGAGATTCGCGAGTTCGACCCAGCCGTTTGCTTTCAGCGCGGAGTTCCCGAGTTCGAAATCCATCGTCGTGGAAAGGCTGCCATCGGCCTTTATGGCCCCTGTGTGTAGGAAGCTGCGCAGGGCGCTTAGCGGCGCCTGCCAAATCTGGAGTTGTCCGGCCAACAGTGCCCCTTGTGCATGCGCAGGATCACCTCGTGCTTCGAGGATAAGTACGTCCTTGCCCGCCCCTGGAAGTTGGGCGGACGCGTTGAGACGAAAGACCTTGCCCGGTCCGAAGTCCACCAACCTGATGCCGATGTGGTCGTACACCGAGGTAGGCTTTCTACCCGCGAGCTCGCTCACCGAAATTCTTCCGTTTTCGACACGAAGCTCCGCGACGGATAGTCCGCCGCCCTCGCCTCCGCCGCTGGCGCCAAGGCTGGAAAAATTCCACTTCCCGGATCGGTTCTGAACGAGTTCGATCACGGGATCCCGAAGCACGAAAGACTGGACGTGGACTTCCTTCCGCAACAGCGCCAATATGCTTACAGCCACGCTCACCTCCCTTGCGGAAGCAAACGGCCGCCCCGTCCGAAATGAGGGATCCTCCGCGACGGTTACGTCATTGATCCGTATGGAGAGGGGAAAAATCCGAACGCCCATGGCGCCCAGTGCAACCTGGCGGCCTAGTTGTCTCTGGAGTTCAGCCTGGATCTGGGGCCGGAATCGGTCGACATTGAGCCGGGAGACATAAACAGCGGCAGCGGCGAGCAGGGTGATCACTGCTGCGCCGGCAAACAGAAGCGCCTTTTTCATGCAGGAGTCTCCTCTCGCCCGAGCGTACATCGAGCGACAGCAACAGTGTCTCACCCCCAATCCGGGGAGACAATCCGGCGCCGTGTAACAATTTCGGTCCTGCCGGCGGCGGCCGAAACCCAGATTCCTGCCATAGGTGGACAAAACGTACTATTGACAGGCGGCGGAACTGGAGTAGTATGAATTTGGAACCTAGCGGTAGCGGGTTCTGAAGACGGCGTTGAAAGATGCGCCTTTACGATTGGAGGTCGCTATCGAGCCTTACAGGAATGAGGGGCGGGCTTTCCAGTCCTTGGTGCCAGCAGTGAGAGGATCGCGAACAGCCGGATAAATGGCGCTTGAAACGCGCGGCGCTCTTGCGCGAAGTGAGGGTTTGAACGTGATCTTCAGGCTTCGAGAGTGCATGGAATCCCCGCCCCTTCAGCTTTCTCAGTGAGATTCGATCACCGCGAGCCCGCGAACTCGACCCCGATGTAGAACTTCGAGCCGTCGGGCGTGCAGTGGCGCACGAAGGCCGTTCCTGCCCGTTTGGTCTGAACTAGATGGAAGGAGACCGGTGTACCGACCAAGATCGGATCCTGCAATTCCATCCTGAGACCTCCTGCCGACATGTCCAAACAGCGTCCCTGTTCCCGGCGTGGTGAACCGACGCTGTTCTGCCAGGACACGTCGATCGGGCCGGTTTGCCGGTGCCGCCAATACCGTCGGCGACCCTTCATCCCGCGCACCGCCTGGAAAACTGCACTGAGAGCGATGACGACACAGAGGAGAACGATCAGGACTGCTGCAATCTGTTGGTCCCCCCGAAGTTCGGCGAACGGCTTTTGCACCATTTCCAATAGATAGTCCATTGGACTTGTCACCCCGCGTCAGCCGGCATCGCCACCCCGGCTTCCGAATCTACTCAGAGCATACACCAGACGGCCTTCCTCCGGACGACAATTTCGGCAGGAAAAGCCGGAACAAGGTGGGAGTCGGATGTATAATCCACCGTGGTCAGGACCTCAAGACCGAAATCCTGGTCTATGGGAAGAAGGGCGGTATTCTACGTGCCTATGCTTTGGCGGACGTACTCAGCGTGTGAGAGCACCGGCGTGCTCGCCGTCGCAGCCATTGCGACTCTCCTCACTGTGCCGCCGGCGAGCGGGGCTGATTATCGGGAAGCCTTGTCCACTGTGGAAACCCGGCTTGGGCGGCTGTGCGCCATCGCGGGCTCGGCGTATCCTGACCACACCGTCAAAGGGAAGTGGAAATTGCGGGAACCGTCCAACTGGACGGCTGGGTACTTTGCCGGGATGCTCTGGCTCATGTATGGGCAGACGAAGGATCCCGTATGGCTCGAACGGGCGCGGCGCTGGACGAACCCAATCGGCGAGTTCCGGCACGATAAAAGAGATCTCAACTTCGGTCTGTCGTTCATGCCGACATTTGTTGCCGGGTACCGCCTTACCGGAGACACAGCGTACCGGCGGATTGCGCTGGACGCGGCCCGGGCCCTGGCGGCCCGCTACATGCCGGACGGAAGATACATTCGCTCGTGGGGCACTATCGGAAACACCAAACAGCAGGAGTTCGTCATTATCGACTGCCTGATCGATCTCGATCTTCTTTACTGGGCCGCGCGGGAGACTGGCGATGAAAAGTATTCGGAGATCGCGGATAACCACGCGGGGGTGACCGTCGACGCCGCCATCCGTCCGGACGGCAGTTCAATTCAAGTCGTCGAGCTCGATCCACGGACCGGAAAGAAAGTCGCCGGCCGGCATAAGCAAGGACTCTCGCCCCAATCTTGCTGGTCGCGCGGCCAGGCGTTCGGCATCTATGCGCTTGCTGACGCGTACCGCTTCACCGGCAGGACGCGTTGGCTCGAAGCAGCCGAGCGGCTCGCAGCGTACTGGGAGAGGAACGTCCCGGAGGACTGCGTTCCTTACTGGGACTTCAACGCCCCGGGGATTCCGCGCGAGCCACGGGATAGTTCTGCCGCGGCGATGGCGGCCGGAGGGTTTTGGAAGCTGTCCAGATTGGTGAAGAACCCGTTGCGGGCCGGGCAATACCGCGACATTGCGATCCGGACGCTCGATTCACTGACCAACCGCTATATGGC
>JAEHDI010000557.1 GCA_016880505.1 Bryobacterales bacterium
CCGTTGTCGCGCAGCAGCAATCGCGCGGGCTTCGTCTTCTGTGATAAGGGCCGGATGCGCCTCTGGCGCGCGCAAGGTTCATTGCGAAGATGCGTTCGGGAAAACCTTGCCCTTGTTCCGCTCGATGATTTCCTGAATAGTTGCTGTACCCTCACCAAGATCCTGGAGATCTTCTCTGAACATGAAAGTATCGTTCACTTCGTAGATCATCATCCCGTCGCTGTGCCTCACCGCTGCCTTTGCGAATTTGTAGCCTCTTGCGGTGATTCTCTCAATGAGTTCGTTGTCGTCCACAAGGGCATATTACCGCAGCCCATCGCGTCAGGCTCTCCTTTCGGATACTGGGCGTGCGGTCGACCCTTCTGTTTCCGCAACATTGTCAAAACCACCCGGTTTCGGCAAACAAGTTGGGGGTCGGGGAAGTGGCTTGTCTTGCACGGCGTCCATCGGGTGATACCTTGTCAGGTTTCGGCAAGGCCTGCACACTTGAATGGGCCGCTCGGAGTAGCCGAGGGCCGGATTGGCCCTAGCCTGCCGGCGCGCGTCAAGGTGAAGCTGCCGAGCACCGGCGTCGGTTGTTACCGTGGCGGGCGTGGCGAACGACTTCGGGTACGGGCCGTTCACGGTGTTTCCGCTCTCGCATCACAACGAGCCGTTCATGCTCGGCGACCGGATGTGCTCTGGTGGCGCCTATACGTTCCAGATTCCTGGCCCACTGGCGGTCCAGGACAACTTGGCGATCCCCATGAAGGTACAGGACCCGGCCTCGGTCCGATGCATCTATGCCTACCTCCAGCAGGGCACGAGCGACGGCCAGAGCACGTTCGTGGTCTTGAACAAGGCTACGGGAGACCGGAAACGCGCCGGCTGCGTGCGGCTTGCCACGTGCAACCTTCTTTCACCGCCAGGCCTCGATAGACGCATTCGGCGACTTCAATCATGTTGCCGCGGATGCTGTCCCAGCGGGCCCCACCACTGCGAAGCACCTGATCCGCCGTGCCGGCGTCACGGCTCCGCGATTCTGAGGACCTGGTCGGCCTTGACGTTGTGTAGCAGCTGCCGAGTTTTGCCGGGCCAGGTGATTTCGACCGTCTCGGCGACCGCCGCTGCGCCCAAGCCGAAGTGGACGCGCCGGTCGCTTGACGTTGCGTAGCCGACGCTGGTGGTTGCGTGGTTGTGCTGCGTCAGGCCGCGGGCGCTCACCGCCACGAGGGCGCCCAACCCGTCGCGGTTACTGGATTTTCCGTGCAGGTCAAGAATCAGCCAATGATTCGCGTTCGTTGAACGGTTCAGAAAAATCTCGGGCCTGGCGTTTTGGTTGATGACAACAACGTCGATCTTGCCATCGTTGTTCAGATCGCCGAAGGCGGCTCCTCGGTGCCGCCGGGGGACCTTAAAGGTCGGCCCGGCTTGCGGGCTCACATCGTCGAACCGTTTGCCGACCAGGTTCCGGAGCACCGCGTTGGGGAGTTGTGAGGGAAGGTGATCCACCTCCTCGGCGTTATCGAGGATCGAGGCGCGGGTCGCGAACAGGTCCTTCCAGCCATCGTTGTCGAAGTCGAATATGCCGGCACCCCAGGCGGTGAAAGCGGTTGAAGCGCGCGCCACGCCGGCAGTGCTGGTGATGTCCTGAAAGTCGCGGCCGCGATTGCGAAACAGAGGCCAAGTATCGCCCGTCATCGCGGTAACGAAGATGTCAGGTCGGCCGTCGTTATCCACGTCCCGGAAGTCGCATCCCATTCCGGCAATCGACTTGCCGTTCTCGTTATACGCCACGCCGCTCAGAATGGCGGTTTCGGTGAAGGTGCCGTTGCCTTCGTTGTGCAGGAGAAAATTCCGGTAAGTGTCGTTGGAGATGAAGGCGTCCACGTAGCCGTCGCCGTCGTAATCGGCAAAGGCCACGCCCATGCCTTTGCCGATGAACCTGGCAATGCCGGATTTCGCGGAGACGTCACTGAAAGTGCCGTCGCCGTTGTTATGGAAGAGCATATTGGGCAGGCCCTCATACGAATTTGGCGAGCAATAAGCGCGGACGTTGTTCGACATGCAGGGCGGCTCGGTCTCGAAGGCCCACTTGACGTAGGTCACCACCAGGAGGTCCAGTTTGCCGTCGTTGTCGTAATCGAACCAGCCCGCGCCGATGGCCCAGGTCTTGCCGAGCGTGGGGTCGATTCCCGTGAGTCCGGCCTTCTCAGTCAGGTCGCTGAAAGTGCCGTCGCAGTTGTTGCGCAAGAGCTGGTTGTAGTTGACGCCGGCGACGTACATGTCCTGGCAGCCGTCGTTGTCGTAATCGGCCACGGCTATCCCCATCGCATAACCTTTGCCCTTCACGCCAGCCTTCTCGGTCATGTCGGTGAAGGTCATGTCGCCGTTGTTGCGGTAGAGGCGGTTCCAGAAGCGGGGATCGATCTTCTCCATCTCCGGGAGCCTGGCGCCGTTGGCGAAGTAGATGTCGAGCAGGCCGTCGTTATTGTAGTCGAGGACGGCCACCCCGGCGATCATGGTCTCTACCTGGTGCTTTTCCGGCGTGACGCTATTGTCCATCGTGAAATTGATGCCGGTTGCTTCCACCACGTTCTCAAAGCGAATCGTGGATTCGACGGGCTGCTGGGGGGCGGCCAGCCCCAGCATTATGGCAAGCAGTGCGAAAGACTTCATGGGAACGCCCGTCACGCAGATGGCTTGAGAAAAACGCGGCGGGCAGATTCGATATCGCTGCCGCGCGTCCACACGGCGTCCGTATCCCATCCGCCGAAACCCTTGCGCTCGGCGATCCGGAGGTGCCGGATCTCAGATGGGTCGAATCCCATGATCGCAGCACTCACCGCGTCCACCGCTACGGCTCGTGCACCGGCTATGACCACATTGTGATGCACACTTCGCCCGCCCGGGTGCGAGGGCCCGTCTCCCTCAATCCCCCAACTGCCTCCGACAACCGCGTAATCGGCGGGATGAAAGCTGAAAAGATCCACCGCAACCTCGTCCATGGAGCCAATCTCATTCAGCTTCGTCTTCGGGAATCCATAGAATGCGCCCGGGGCAATCCCCAGGTAGTTGAGGATGGAAAGAGAAACGGCGGCCTTGCGGTGCGTCCTCAGCGGCGCAACGCTGATCAGCTTGTCGCAGCGCTGGATAGTGGCCGGCACGTGATAGGTGTGCGACGGGTTCGCCGGGGCCTCCGATGGCGCTGCCTCGTCGAAGTTCAGGTCCACCACGTCGAATTGCACCCCGGCGTGCTGCTTTGCGAAATCCGCAATCATTTGACGATAGCTCAGACCTCCGAACGCGCCGCCCCAATCCGTTGTCCAGCCGTCCACGTCCGACTTCGACCGTTCTCTCGGCAGCCACTCGCCCGAGCCTTCGGCCACGGTGATGCGCGCTCCGCACCGGTGTTCGACCAGGTAAGTAATGATGCTGCGGACCACACGGAGGTCCATCGCCGCGCCCGGTATGTACTGGTGGTGGGCGCCGCCGTCTTTGGTCTCCGGAGCGAGGCCGTAGCATGCGGTGATGTCCGGCTTAATCACGATCCAGTCTTCAGCCCCCGCGATACCGCGCAGGCCGCCCTTGTGGCTGTTATCGAGATCGAGCGCTTTACGGACGATGGCATCGACCTGGGCATCGCTCAGGTCCTTGGTGACTGGCTGAGGATCCCGCAGGCCTTCGATGCGGGTTCCGTCATGGTCGCTGGAACCGGCAAAGCTGGAGAGCACGATCGCGACGCGCGGAGCCACGTCGCGGGTGGCGGACGCGGTTGCGACGTCCTTTTGTTGGTGTGAGGCCCGGGCGAGCCCAACACTGGCGGCCGCGGTCTGCAGAAAGAATCGCCTGGACAACATTCTGACCCATGTATAACACTAGTGGCATGTTTGGCATCGGTCGCCG
>JAEHDI010000558.1 GCA_016880505.1 Bryobacterales bacterium
CAGCCGCGCCCGCCCCGCCTCGTCGTAGCAGGTCGTCACCACCCGCCCCGCCGGGTACATCATCTTCCGCAGCCTGCCAAAAGAAGCCGAATCATTCTGGACATCAGCGATGATTCTCTTCGAATTCTGAAAATCTATAAAGGATATTAAGAGGTGATAGTACTAAAGTTAGCGGAATAGTACGGGAAATTTAGTTGAAATCGCGGCGGCCGGCTAGGAAATTGCCTTACCGAAAACGCGTGCGCGTCACGCCAGGATGTCGCTGGGGCCGCCATGGGAGATGCAGAGGGCGATGCGCTCAATGTCTGCTGACAGCGGGCGATCGGTCTCGTAAGGCGGGGTGATCTCACGGAGGCGCATCCGCAGCTTTTCGATCATCGGGCTGGAACGTAGCGGAGCCAGGCAGTCGAGCGCGCGGGCGGCAGTCATCATCTCGATGGCGAGCACCGTCCGGGTGTTCGTGACGACCTGTTTCAGCTTCAGCGCGGCCGTCATGCCCATGCTGACGAAATCCTCCTTGTCGCCGCTGGTGGTGATGGAACCCGGAGACGCCGGGGCTGCGAGTGTGCGGTTTTCAGCAGCCAGCGCGGCGGCGGTCACCTGAGCCATCATGAAGCCCGACTCGAGCCCGGCGTGGGCGGCGAGAAACGGCGGCAGGCCTTCGTTCCGCTCGGGATTTACCAGGCGGTCGATGCGGCGCTCAGAAATCCCGGCGAGGGCCGTCATGGCGATGGCCATGTAGTCAAGCACGAGCGCCAGCGGCTGTCCGTGAAAATTCCCGCCGGAGAGGATCTCGTCCACGAAGACGAGCGGGTTGTCGGTGGCCGAGTTGAGCTCAATGGCGAAGATCCGGCGCGCCTCGGAGAGCGTGTCGCGGACGGCGCCGTGCACCTGCGGCGCGCAGCGAAGCGAGTAGGCATCCTGCACGCGGCGGCATGAAATGTGAGAGGCCCGGATCTCGCTCCCATCGAGCAGCCTGGTCAGGTTGGCGGCGCTTCGAAGCTGGCCCGGGTGCGCGCGTACCTGCTGAAGGCGCGGGTCGAAGGCGCGGGGAGTGCCGCGAAGCGCGTCAATCGTCATCGCGCAGGCGAGGTCGGCGGCATCGGCCAGAATTTCCGCGGCATGAAGCTGAAGGGAGCCAACCGAGAGCATCGCCTGGGTCCCGTTAAGCAGGGAAACTCCTTCCTTGGAGGCGAGCGTGAGCGGGTCGATACCCGCCCGGCGCAGCGCTTCCCCGCCCTGCCACCGCGCGCCTTCGAATTCGGCTTCGCCTTCGCCGATGAGGACGAGCGCCATGTGGGCAAGGGGCGCGAGATCGCCGCTGGCGCCGACGCTCCCTCGCGACGGCACCACCGGGATGATGTCGTGGTTCAGCAGCTCGCAGAGCCGCTCGGCGACAACGGGGCGGATGCCGGAAAAACCTTTCGCCAGCACGTTCGCTCGGATGAGCATCATCGCCCGCACTTCTTCGCGGCTGAGCGGATCGCCGACGCCGCAGGCGTGGGAGCGCACGATGTTGCGCTGCAATTGCTCGAGGTCTTCCTTCGCAATGCGGACATCGGCCAGACGGCCGACGCCGGTGTTGACCCCATAGACAGGCTCCTCGCCCTCGGCGAGGCGTTCGACGAGGGCGCGCGAGCGACGCATCTTCTCGAGCGACGAGGCCGCGAGCGAGACAGGCTCACTCTTCAATGCCACGGCGGAGACTTGCTCCAGGGAAAGGCTCTCGCCGTCCAGAGAGACCATACGGGAAATTGTGACATAGCGGAGCGGCGTCGGCGGCGAGGATCTCCGTTCTTCCGTTGAAATTCGCACGACTACCAAGCGTTTAACGGTCGATTCGTCGCCAGAGAGCGAGTGTTGCTAGGCTCGACGCGAGAATGCAGGTCAAACCGCCCAAACCAACCCAAAGCACACTACCGGAGCCTGGGAGATTCTCAAGTGTGGCCGGGGCAATTGCGCCGATAGTGAGCAGAAGAACAACAGCAGCACACCACCCGCTCCATCGAAGGACCTGTTCGCTCAGGCGACTCGCGGCTTGGCGTTCACGGAGGTTAGCTCTCCATTGGATGAAACCCGCGCTCGGAAGCGGATCATCGCCTCCGGAAGCAGCCAGAAGCCCCAATTGGCTTGCAACTTCCAGCGCCGCGCCACAGACCACACAAAAGCGAACGTGTTCCGCGAGATCATCGGACAGCAGCGTTCGAGCGACGGCCGCCACGACTACATCGTGCTCGTGCTCGCAAAATTCGATCGGCCTATTGTCCATGAGGTCCCCCGAAGCCGCGACGTCTGAGAATACTGCGGAATTTATCACGGGCCCGGGCAAGCATGGGGCGGATGCTCGCCGGAGTGGTATTGACTAACTGCGCGATCTCGTCGTGGCGAAAGCACTCCACATACGCCAGCCATAGAAGATCACGCTCCTTGACTTTGAGCTGCCCGAAGGCTTCTCGCACGTCCCGTGCGTCATCGAGAGGCGGTGCAACAGTGGGTGGTTCATATCCCTCGGGCAGTTGCTCCAGTCGTCGCGCGGTACGCTGATCCCGTATCAGGTTGGTGGCAACTTTGTAGAGATAGCTCTTTTGCTGCATGATATCCATGTTTGACGGCAAATGTGTCTTGAGCATCCGAAAGTAAGCCTCTTGCATGATGTCGTCGGCCAGGGCGCGATCCCCAAGGACGTGACGAAGGTACCGTCGCAGGCTATTCGCGGTCTCCTCATAGAGCTGACCGAAGCTTTCTTCGTCCATTTTGTCGGCACTTAGTCGAGATTGCCACGATCCTTAAGAAGTCCCCACCTCCGGCACAGGCGGAATGCGACAAAAGCCGAAATGAGCAAACCGGCCCCGCTCGTTCCTGTCGGCACGCCCGCCAGCAGCAGCGTCTGGCGAATCCACGGTTCATGCTGAGTTGCGTGCAGTCCAAGGAAAGCCACTCCAAGCAGGAGCAGTACCACGCCGGCCTGCATTGAATTGAGAATACGGCTCATCGAGTCCCGTACATCCAGCGTGAGCGATTCGAAAAATCGCTTGCCAGCTTCTCCTTCCAGATAGCCCATCAGCTCGTTGCTGTTGGCGAAACGATCGAGAAGCTTGCTGTGGAGATCGACGATGTGTTTCGAAGTGCGACTCCTCCGGATATTGACGGCGATCACCCAGATGATCCATGCCGCAACACACCCGAGGACCGAAAGGATCACCGAGATGGCCAGGTTTTCAATTGCAGGGTCAGACATTGATGATCTCCTTTTCAGCGACCGTGGCTTGCCAGCTTCGGCGGTTCCGAAGCGGCCTGGTAGAGGAGAGTGGCAACGACAGCGACAGCTTGCTTCATGTCCTCTGGCGAAAGGTAATCGTAAACATCCATCGTGCTGTGGTGGGTCCGCGTTTCGTAATGCAGCGGGTCCTGCATGAGATTCATGACGCGCACGCCGGCCGCATGAAAGTTCCGGTGGTCGGATTTCATAGCAATCCGCGTGGATACGGTAGCAGCACCGAGCCCGTGAACCGGCTCCTGCCAAGCCGCGATCTTCTCTCTCGAGGCTTCATCGGCGATATATGTACCGCGGGCTCGACCTCCGCCCTGGTCGACATTCAGGTAATACGCGATCTGGTACATCTCGTTTGCGTGCATTCGAACGTAACCTTTCGAGCCGCGTGTACCCATCTCGTGCATTCCCCAGAATCCAACACGGATAGTGCGATCCAGCGTGATCCCCAACGACTTCAGGACTCGAAGCGCTTCGAGCACAATGGCGACTCCAGCCGCATTGTCCGTTGCGCCGGTGCCTCCGTGCCAGGAATCGAGGTGAGCCCCCACCATCACAATCTCTTCGCGGCGAACCCCTCCGGGCAGCTCGGCGAGGACATTCACAGGTTCACGCGGCTCGTGAAGCTCAGCCTGTAGCTCCAATTCCAACCTCGCGGACATACCGCGCTCGACCAGGCGGACGATGCGATTGTACTGCTCAGGTATGAGGTCCACCATCGGTGGCGGAAGGGGATCCGGATCGGGAATCCCGATTGGTGAGCTGACAAAGATGTTCCCTGACTCTCCGGGTGCACAGTTGACCATGGCCACTACCCCCTCGTCTTTCAGAAAGCGAAACAGGCGGTTGAAGTTGTCTCTGATCTCAGCAAACGTGGGTGGCGGAGGGGATGGCTTTCCAGGTTCTTTCGAAACCGCAGTGCCAGGACGCGCAGGCGCCGTCGTGGCGGGCACCACTGCGAGCTGACTCAATTCCTCATCGGAGAGTCGATGAAACTGAGGTTTGTTGTCTAAGGGAATGGGGCGCGGAGGACTGATGAGTAGGATTCGGCCCTGGAGCTTGCCGCGGTGCTGCGCAAAGAATGCGTCAAGAGCTGGACTCATTGGCTGAGGCAAGTCAATCCGAATCGGAAGCCCGCTTGCGACACCCGACGTGCTCGGCGAAAAGGGGACCGGAATCGCGGTGAGGTTGGCGTACTGAGGTTCCAGCAAGTTGAGGGAGAAGCGCTTGTAGGACCATCCCCGGCCGGACCACCGGAACCCGGCTTCCTCTACCACGCCGATTCCTTCTAGTCGAACGTCGCCCATTCCGATTTCCTGAAGCCGTTTCTTCACCCAGTCAGCAGCCTGATAGCTGGCCGGCGACGCAAGAAAACGCGGCCCATAGACGTCCGAAAGGAAGAACGCGTGTTCCATGACTTTGGAATCAGTCTGTGCTTTCTTGAGGATCAAGGCTAGCGTTCGATCGTCCGAGAACGCGGACAGGCTGAGAACACCCAAGAGCGTCACTGTTCTGAGCGGGAGTGCGAATCTGAAACTTCTCATGTTGACCTCTGCTGCTACAACAGCGCAGCAGCCGCGGGTGTTAACAACAAAAACGCGGGACGAAACAGGGTGAAATCCGCCTTCGGCACATCAAGGTCAGGGGGGGTACGGACTACTCGTCAAAGAGATCCGCACCAGACAACCGGAAGGCGTACATGGGTTCTCTACGGGACGGCGAGGAAAGTTCTCAGACGGGCACGGGGCCGGGTAAGATAGCTGTTCGTGGAACGCCTGCCTTTCCAGGTTACCGGGGCCGCGGAGGCCTATGATGGCATCGTCAAGATGCCGGTGGCAGTGCTGCTCGACAACGTCCGCAGCATGTACAACGTGGGCGCGTTTTTCCGGACGGCGGACGCGGCGGCGATCGAGAAGCTCTATCTCTCGGGCATCACCGCGCACCCGCCGAAGAGGGCGCTCAGCAAAACGGCTCTGGGCGCGGAGGAGACGGTGCCTTGGGAGCATTCCTGGGAACCGGTCTCGCTGTCGGAACGACTCCGGACGAACGGCTACGAAATCGCCGCGATCGAAACCAGCGTTCACGCGGTGGATCTCTTCGATTGGACGCCGCGCTTCCCGGTGTGCGTGGTGTTCGGGCACGAAACAGAGGGTATCCGGCCGGAATTATCCGCGCTATGCGACACGCACGTGCGCATCCCGATGCTCGGGCGCAAGCACTCGCTGAACGTGGCGACGGCAGGCGGCATTGTCCTATACGAACTCCTCAGGAAGTACCGCCGCTTGCGGGAACAGGGCCGGTGAGGAGCGTCTACGGAGGACTTCCCCTGTTCCGCCACCACTCAACCGGGCTGTACGGCCCGGCGTGATTGGCGCCGAGGATGTCGATCCGGCCGTCGCCGTCGAGGTCCACCAGCAGGATATTGTGCGAGCCGCGCGTGGAAACCACGGACTTCTCCCAGCGAAGGCCGCTTCCCCGGTTGAGGA
>JAEHDI010000067.1 GCA_016880505.1 Bryobacterales bacterium
GCCGATCGCCGGCGTCCTCCTTGACCGGTTCGACCGGAAGCGGATCATGATCGCGAGCGACCTCGTGCGGGCGGTTGTGGCGCTCGGCTTTATCCTCACCATTCGCCACCACCAGAGCTGGCTGCTCTACTTATTGAGCGGGTTGCTCATGTTCGCCTCGCCGTTCTTTACCAGCGGCCGCACAGCCATCCTCCCTTCGATCGCCAGCAAGGAGGAACTGCATGCCGCCAACTCGCTGACGCAAACCACGCAGTGGGCTACCCTCACAGCGGGCACGCTGCTGGCGGGTCTCAGCGCCGCGCGGTTCGGTTACCAGTGGGCGTTCATCATCAACTCGCTCTCATTCCTGTTTTCGGCCCTGGCCATCTCGCTGTTGCGCGGCGGAGGGCGCGGCTTCCGGGCGCAACGGTCCGCGCTGACGGAGGCCGACGTGGTGCGTCCGTGGCGCGAGTATGCGGACGGGTTGCGATACATGCGCTCCGTGCCCCTGATCTTCGGCATCGGGATGATCTCGGTAGGATGGGCGGCCGGCGGAGGCGCCGCGCAGATCCTGTTTGCCCTTTTCGGCGAACAGGTGTTTGGCCGTGGGCCCGAAGGAATCGGAACCATCTGGGGATTCGCCGGCGTCGGGCTTTTGCTCGGCGGCGCGATCGGACACGTCGCTGGGAAGCGGGTCGGCTTTGGCGGCTACAAACGCGCCGTGACCATTTCCTACCTGAGCCACGGGTCGACGTACATCGTATTCAGCCTCATGCAGCACTACGGAGCAGCCCTGCTGTTCGTCATGCTCTCACGAGTGGGGATGGCGGTCACGTCGGTCCTGAACTACTCACAATTGCTGCGGCACACCCCGGACCAGTTTCGTGGCCGTGTGTTCGCTACGATGGAGTCGCTCCGGTGGTCGACGATGATGCTGTCGCTGGCCGCGGCCGGAATCGCCTCGCAGTACTTCAGCCCGCGGGCGATCGGCGTAGTCGCCGGGCTGCTCGGATGCATTACGGCCGCCGCTTGGGCCTGGGCAGACTGGCGCGGATGGCTGCCTGAACCCGCGGAAGCCGGAGTCAGGCCGGAGGAGGTGGAGATCCATGGCGACCCCGCCTCCTGAGACCACATAACAGCACCCGCCCCTCTGACCGGAGGGCTATCTTGATCGTAGTGAGCGCCCTGCGCGACCGCTACTGTTGTGGCGCGGGCGGCTGCGCGGGCTGCTGGGCGGCGGCGAACTTCTCGAGTTCCGCCAGTTGATTCTTCACGACATCCGCGTCGCTGGCTTTGGGCGCAAACTTGAGATAGTCCTTCATGAAGCCCGCCGCGGCCGTGAATTCACCCTTCTGAGCGAGGATGACGCCGAGAATGTGGTTGATCTTCGGAAACCGGTGCTGAGGATCTGCCTTGATGCCTTCGCGCGCGCTTTTTTCAGCCGCATCGAGGTTCTTCAGGTTGTAATAGGCGATGGAACTGAAAAAGTAGGCGCCAGGAAAGTCGACAGGATTGAGCCGCACGACCCGGTCGGTGGTGTCGGCGACCTCCTGCCACTTCTTGTCGCGAGCGGCGAGCCCGGCGAGCTGCAGGTACGGGTTGACGAACTTCGCGTCTGCGGCCAATGATTTGGCGTACGCTTCCCGCGCCTTGTCCAACTGCTCCTGGCTTTCCAGAGACCGGCCCAGCTCGTACCATGCAGCGGCATACTCTGGATACACCTGGACGGCCTTTTCAAGCTGCTTCTGCGCGTCGGCCCACTTCTGTTTTCGCAGTGCTTCGCGACCCTTGTCGTAAGCCTTCCGCGCGTCCTTGGGAGCGTGGAGGCTGGTGGCGCTGATTGTCGTTCCCTCGACGTTGCCCATCCGGTGAAGGATGATGGTTCCGACGTCGGGATTGTCAAGCAGCTTGCGGCCCGTGAGCATGACAGCGTCGGAGCGATAGCCGGGTAGCGCTGCCCTTATCTCGCATCCCATCAGGTCGCGCTCGCTTAGGCCGCCGGCGGGGTTGCTTGTGCTGCCGAACCCGCCACGGCTGCTGCCCAAGCCGCCCATCCCGCTGAATGCAGGGTCATTGGCACCGGAGACGCTAGCGTCGGCCATCATCATCGTATTCCGGCCAAGCTCGATGCTGAA
>JAEHDI010000559.1 GCA_016880505.1 Bryobacterales bacterium
ACAACAGCATCACGATCAGTCGCATAGCGGAGGGTTAGATGGCTGTGGCAGCGGAAAAGTTCCACATCACAATCTCGAAAACTGCATGCTCATTCTCCTGACGGGTGGTTCCCGTCGACACACAGTGATCGCTCTGAAGGGGAACGAATGCAAGTCAATTCTGATCAGAAAACTGCAGATCCGGGCGCCGGTGGCCAGCCCGGCGTCTCCGGGGCGGCTCTCGGTGGGGCCCAAGTGCCGAGGTGTGTAGGAGATGGCTTGTTAACCGAACGGCACTGAGTTCGAACTCACCTGGGGAGCCAGCTTCTGGCTGCGAACTCCCGTGGTGCGGTTAACAACAGCTGCCAAAGAGCGCCAATCTGCCAAAAAAGCCTGCTCAGGACCGATTCTCGGATCCCCGCGGCGAAGGCCCAGGACCCAATCCGGTGGGCGGCTTTCGGGGCGGAAAGCGGAGCCGTCTGCTCCGGCTCTCAGTTTCTCCTGCCGGGACCGCCTTTTGGTGAACAAGGAATCGGTGAACTGGCACGGTAGGCTTGGGGTCAAGGGCTGCATCGACACGCCTAGCAGCTTGGCCCACGAAAACCGGATATGTGAGTCGACCCGCCCCGGTTCTTATGGTGCCGCGTCCTCCTTGTACAACCACGCTCCGAGCACTGTGGCGAGGACCAGTTCCACTAGGCTGATGACAAGACCGATGGCCATCAGCCGCCGTGGAAACAGGCCCATGGGCGCGAAACTGATGGTGGTCTGCACAGCGACCAGGACCCACATTACTAGGCCGGTCTTGACAGCCGTCACTACGCCCGCACCGAATCGGGGCCGTATGGCGGCGTAGAGCCAGACCGCCACGATCCCGATCAGAAAGGCCCAGCAGACGTAGATTGCCATGGTGCCGCCACTCATGTCCATGGTCTTGTTCAGCGCAGCCATGGCTGCGGCGATGTCATCCTTGAAGATCACCGCATTCGAAACGAACTCGAACAGGTTGATCACGATTCCAGCCAGCAAGCCACCCAGGAGAACGCGGCTCGCGTTAATCTTGGCCATGAAAACCTCCCTTCCGTAACAGCATCAGCCGGACTGCCGGCGTGCCTGAACTATCTCCACGACCCTCCGACCTGACGGCAGCACCCCAAAACGGCCAAGGAACTCCCGTCAATTGCTCGCTCCTCGTCAACAAGTGCATTAACCCGGATTTCCGTTACGGCTTTCCTGACCAGCGTCGATTGTACACCCAACCGCCTCAACTGGAACCGGTTCTTTACTGGCTGGTCCAGGCGGCCACGACGGGGTCGCAGGAACCAGCAGCTCCTCCATCATCAGGATCAAACACGCGATTCCTGTTCACTTCGCTGGCTCCCCGGTCGATCGCACGTCAGTGTCTAGTCCGGGTATGTGGATTTCCTGGACCGGTCCACCCACATCCTCCAATTTCAGCGCGAACCTCACGATCAAAAAGATCCCGGCGAGGACCGCCACGACCGACAGCAGGCTGAGCGGGATGCGCTCGGATACCTGCCGGATCGCCGGCACGACGTACAACGACGTGAGGCCGCCAGCGATGACCAATCCGAACCCGAGCGCGATCCAGGTGATGCAGACGGTTTTTCGAGAGATCGCCATTACTCCCTCCGGGGACTATGATACTGCCGCCCGCCACTCGTCCTTGCTGCCAGGTCCGCCGGGGTGGTCCGTGCGCGGATTCAGAAAAAAGGATCTAATTTTATGGCTCCAGAACAGGCCGCTGGTGGTATACTGAGCCCACCCGAAAGGCCAATAAAGGGACTCAGGTTAACTTGCTGCTGCACTCGATCAGCTTGGTCGTCGGCTTTAGAGTCTACTAGCAAGGGGGTTTTATGCTTCAGCGAAATCGATTTCTCTTAACGCTTGTCGCTCTCGGCCTGATCATCGCAGGGGCGATATGGGCGCAAACTACCTTCGGCGTGATCCGTGGCAGGGTGCTGGATCCGACGGGCGCCGCCATTCCGAAGGTCAACGTCGTCGTGACCAATACGGGAACCAACATCTCGAGGACGGTCGTTACGAGTGATACCGGAGCTTACGAGACTGGCTATCTCCAGCCCGGCACCTATTCCGTGACCGCGGAAGCGTCGGGGTTCAGGAAATTCGTAAGCGAAGGGATCGTGCTTTCGGCCAACGCCATCGTCCTGGTGGACGCCAATCTCGCCGTCGGTGAGCTGACATCCTCTGTGACCGTCGAGGCAGGGGCGCCGCTCATCTCTACCGAGACCGCGACCGTCACTGACGTCAAAACACAGGAGCAGTACCTGAAAGCGCCGATGAACGTGCGCGGCAACTGGGACAGCTTCCTGTTCAACTTCATGTCGCTGGTACCCGGAGTACAACCCATGGGCACCGGCTTCTCGATCTCGTTTTCCGGGAGCCGTTATACCGTCAACAACTTCACGGTGGACGGCATTACGACTAATTCGGTTTTGTACGGAAATATCGTCGGGCCTGCCAACCCTTCCATGGACTTCATCCAGGAAGTGAAGGTCGACGTCTCGGGAACCTCGGCTGAGTTCGGGGCGCCCGGCTATGTCGGCGTTATCACCAAGGGCGGCGGCAACGAGATTCACGGAAGCGCTTTCTGGTACTACAACAGCGCCGGCTTCAATGCTCGGAACCCTTTCGCCAACCGGGTGGGATTCGCGGTTCTCAACGACTACGGGTTCACTGTCACTGGCCCGGTCTTCAAGAACAAAACATTCTTCTCTGGAGGATTGGAGGGCTTCAACCAGCACACGGCGGCACTGTTCAACCTGAGCCTGCCGACCGACCGGATGAGAGCCGGCGACTTCTCGGTGCTGAAGGATTCGGCGGGCAAACTGATGAACGTGACGATCAAGAACCCGCTCACTGGCTTGCCATTCGAGAACAACAAGATTGCGACGTCGCTCCTCAATTCGGCCGCCCTGAAGACACAGGAGCGGTTCTACCCGCACGTCAACTTCGGCGACCCGGACATGGTGGTAAGCAATTTCCGTGACCAGGCGAAGCAGACGCTGCGGAAGGAACAGATCGATATCCGCATCGATCACCAGTTCTCGTCGAAGAACTCGTTTTTCGGCCGGTTCGATGCAATGCGCGCGCCGAACGGGACCTGGGAAGGCAACCTCCCGACCGTCGGGCCGCGCGTGCAGCGCCGGCAGACCCGCAACCTCATCTTGTCGGACACGCATACCTTCTCCCCGACGGTCATCAACGAATTCCGTTATGGCCTGATCCGCGGGTATAACCCCTATAGCGGGCCCGTGGACGGCCCGACCGTGGTTAAGGAAATGGGGCTGACCAACCTGCCGGCGGACCTGCCGCAGCTCCAGGCGATTCCGATCGTCAACATCTCGAACTTCCAGACCATCAGCCAGATCGATTATCAACGCGGCGCGGAGAGGGTCGATCAGTGGCAGGACAACCTGTCGGTTATCAAGGGCCGCCACACGCTGAAGATGGGCGGCGAGGTCTGGAGGAACTACGGCCAGAACTTCGGCCAGTCTCCTTCACGGGCTTACGGCAGCGTCTCCTTCACAGGCAACTACACAGGTAACAGCTACGCGGACTTCATGTTCGGTATCCCACGGTCGGCCTCGCGCGTTTCGGCCGGGTTCGTGCTGCTCACCAGCACCAACTGGGACAAGTTTCTGTTTTTCCAGGACGATTTCAAGGTGAATCCGCGCTTGACGCTGAACTTCGGCATCCGCTATGAGTTGAACCCGCCCTACGTGGAGGAGAAAGATCGGATTTTCAGCTTCAATCCGTACACCGGCAAGATGGTGGTGCCGAACGAACAGTCGAAGGCGGCGCTGTTCTCCGGATTCGTCGCCAGCAACCTTGTGCCTATCGTCACGGCCAAAGAAGCCGGGTTGCCGGAGCGCACACTGGCCTATACGGACAAGGACAACCTCGCTCCGCGCTTTGGCTTCGCCTACAAGCTCACCTCCGACAACAAGACTGTGTTGCGCGGCGGCTTCGGGTTCTTCTATGACACCTACACGGCGGCGCTCTGGCGATCGATGGTCGGCGGGCCGTACAACGGCTCGGAAAGCTCGCCGATCAATGCGGTCACCAACGGTCAGGCGCTTTGGATGTGGCCGGACATGTTCCCGAGGGTACTAAGCCAGGCCGGCACGGCGAGCCTTAGCGGCCAGGATCCGAATACGGCGGTTCCGTACACGGAGCAGTGGAGTGTGACTCTCGAACGGGAGGTTGGGCACATGGGCCTGCGGGCCGCTTACGTCGGCAGCAAGACCCACCAGCTTCTGGCGTCCCGAAACCTCAACCAGTTAGTACCGAGCACGACCCCGTACAGCGCCTCGCGGCGTCCGTATCCGCAGTTGAGCTCGGCGGGCTGGA
>JAEHDI010000560.1 GCA_016880505.1 Bryobacterales bacterium
GTTGGATTCATCTTCACCATTCACTTCTTCAACACACACTTCCGTCCGGAAAGGTTCCCGATGGATACGGTGATCTTCACCGAAGGCGTGCCGCTCGAGGAGTTCAAACGCGACAGGCCGCGGGAGTACCGGCAGATGGTCGAGAGCGGAGCACTCGAAGCGAACCTGATGCCGCCGCCCGTACCGCTGGCTGTGAAAATCTGGAAGCGGCTGGGTTACGCGGCGCTGACGATCGGCTTGCTCCTGATCGCGCTCATCATCTACGCGCAGTTGATTGCATACCGGTAGGTCGGTCTGGGATCGTCCGGCCGCTACACGCTGGCGACCGGACAGGGCGACTCGCGGATGATTGCATAGGCGTTGGTGCGCAGGCGGCCAAACACGCCGGCAGCCGAGCCGCGGCCGATGACGAGCACGTCCGCTTTGATCCGTTCGGCGAGCTTGCAGATGACCTTCGGTGCGTCGCCGCTTTCGACGACGAGCTCGGCTTTGGTCCCGGTGCACTGTTCAAGCTTCGCGATTTCCTCCCTGACCTGCCCGCCAAGATGATCCCGCCATTCTGGGTCGTGATACTCGCCTGCGTGACCCTCGATCGACGCTGTCACGTGGACGAGGTGAAGCCGCGCTCCGCACGAAGAAGCCAGCCAATTCGCCCACTCGAGAGTTCGCGCGCTCTGGTCGCCGAGGTCGATCGCAACCAGCACGTTGCGGAACGCGATCGACTCGATGGGGGGTGCTTCCTCGAGATGAACGCCGGTCAAAACGGGGCAATCGGCGTCGTGCAGCACCTTGGCCGTCACCGAGCCGAGGATGAACCGCCTGAACGGCCCGTAGCCGTGGGTCGGCATCACAATAAGGCCGACGCGTTCGGCGTGCGCGTGCCCGACAATGCAACGTGCTGGATCGCCTTCCAGCAAAACGCGCTTAACGACGACATCCTGGAGCTCGCGCTCCATGTAAGAGTTCAGTTCCTTGCGAACGTGGGCCGCGCGGCTGGCGAACAATTCGTTCAACACCGAACCCCCAACTTCGAGAGCGCTGAACTCGTAATGGGGGGGCGGAAGGACGTGCAGCAACATGAGTTCGGAGCCGAACTGGGCGGCCAGGGCTTCGGCATATCGCACCGCGCCCTGGCAGCGCCCGGAGAAATCGACCGGCAAGAGGATCCTGTCCAGCGAGGGCATACGGGCCTCCTTCCGCTTCTGAAGCTACCAAAAAAAACCGGCTATTGCTGCCCGCCGTTGGGAGCCAGGCCGAGTTGCGTCAGGATCTCGGGCGCCGGCTCTTCCATCGCCAGGAGTTGGTGGCAAGAGTTGCAGTCCTGGGAGACCTTCCGGCCGCCGGCGCTGGTGTGCGCGTCGTCGTGGCAACGGAAGCACCCGGGAAAGTCGGTATGGCCGATGTTGTTCGGATATACGCCCCATGTGACCTTCATCTGAGGGAACACATTGCGGTTATAAATATCCAGCAGGCCCCCAGCGGAGCGAACGATGTCCTGACGTCTCTGCCTGTAGACCTCCGGATACCGCTCGCGAAAGAAGGCCTCGAGGGCAGCCGGGATCGCCTTGGCCGCTTCCTCACGGGTGGCATAGTTCTTCTTCAGGAGCTCGACGCCGGTCTTCTTGAGGAACGGCAGGTCGCGTGGGATCAACCCGTCAGACATGCCGTGGTCGACCGCGCGCTCGGGCAGATCGAAGACGTGCGTCGGACGGTTGTGGCAGTCCATACAGTCCATCTCTCGCACGGCGACTTGTTGCGAGTCCGGTTTCGCACTCTCAGCGCGGTAAACGGTCGATTTCCCGTTGCTGTCGGTGTACTCCACCCAGGGGATGTCCTGGCGCGCTTCGTCGGTATGCCCGTACCGGATGACGATTCCCGGCCCGAGATGCGTACCGTGAATGCCGGGGCCGCGGGCGCCGCCGCCGATGCGCATCAGCAGGACCGTCTTGCTCATGGTGTTGGCTTCGTCGTCGGCGAACTTCTCGACGATCCGCAGCTTGTCCCCGCCGTACTTCTGAGGCCAGTGACAGGCCTCGCAGGTGTCGCGGGCGGGCCGCAAGTTCTTTACCGGAGTTGGGATCGGCCGCTCGTAGGTGTTGAACGTGACCGCGAAGACCTGCCACGCGCCGGAGAGCTTGCTCTTCACGAACCAGGATGCGCCTGGCCCGATGTGGCAGTCCACGCACTCCACCCGGGAGTGGGGTGAATTCTGGTAGGCCGCGTATTCGGGCGCCATCACCGTGTGGCAAGTCTTCCCACAGAAAGCAACGCTGTCCATGTACTCGACGGCCGTGTACGTGGCATGGCCGGCGATGATGATATTGACGAACGAGGTGACCCCAATGAACAGCACAAGACGCCGGAAATCGACGTTGCGAAAGTTTAGCGGCGGGAAATCCGTCGGGTAGGATCCCCGGCGCCGCTCCCCGCGGAACCGGATGTAGATTCCAATGGGGATGATCGCCAAGCCGAACAGAAACACCCCGGGAAGAATCAGGAACGCGGCGATGCCGAAATAGGGGTTGTCGACCTTATGGCTCACCGTTGAAGGCAGAAGGAAGAGCCACAATATGGCTGAAGTCGTGACTAGAACGACTCCGATCAGGCTCAGCCAGTTGTTCGAGAGATGAATAACGGGAGACAGCCATCCGCGCAGAGCGGATCGTGGGGTGCTTGGATTCGTCATGTTTTGGTGGAGTCACCCGACGGCGCGTGCGGCCCGTGATGGGGCCGTTTTCGAGGGCTGTATCCAGTCAGCCAAGCCGTATCCAGCGGGTAGACATCCGGATCGAAAATCACAGAATACAAGTGCCAGACGACGATCGCAAGCGTTGCCAGGACTGCTTCATAGAAGTGGACCGCGGTGGCAATGTCGAGCCAGGCCTTCGGCAACCAGCGCAGGCTGAAATTCACGGCCCACAGCGCAACGCCCGTGATCGCCATGATCGCGGTGCCCCACGCGACGGCCCAATACTCGGCTTTCTCGATATAACCGTGCGACGAGAGGGCGGGCTTCGTCGAGCGAAGTCCGAAAAGCCAAGCCATATTCTGCAAGCTTTCCCGCACGTCGGACACTTTTGGCAGCATCGCGTACCAGTGCTCGCGCAGTTTCCGGTTCACGATCAGCGACACCGCATGCATGACCGCCGCTGCCATCATGACGACAGCGGCGACACGGTGCACCGTGGCGCGCAGCGGAAACGCCGACTCCCACATCACCAGAGGCCTGGCCCACCACTGATCGGGATACTTGAGGGCGAAGCCGGTCCAGACCAGCACGCTGAACGATGTCAGCAGCAACGCGTGTTGGATCCGCTCGAACGGGAACATCCGAAATTCGGCGACCACAGGGTTGTCCGCAGTCGAGGCGGAGCGGAACATCAAGCCAGGGACGCGCGACCGAAATCGCAGTTGCAGCACTTTGCGTATCCAGTCGCCAAAGTTGTGGAGCGCCATCAGCCCGATAACCATCGGGATCATGAGGAGGTAGATTTCACGAACCCAACGGACACCGACGGGCTCCTTGCCCCCTGCGAGAAAGTGCACAGGGCCGATCGCAAACCGCTGGCCCGCGCCGGGATGGCACTTGCCACAGGTCGACGGCAGGTTCTTGGCGTTCACCATCGATTTCGGGTCCGACGAGGGCAGAATGTCGTGATATCCGTGACAACTGGCGCAGTTGGCTACGGATTGCGATCCGGTCTTGCCGGCCAACCCGTGGAAAGAGGCATCAAAACTGAGAACCCGGTCGGCCGGCAACCCGAACCGGCGCGACAAGCGCAGGTCGCCGTGGCAGCGGCCGCAGGTTTCACGAATCCGGCCGGCGCTGACCGGTGACTCCGGCCGGCCCGGCGCAACGATGGAGTGCTCGCCGTGACAGTCGGTGCAGATCGGCGCGCTCGTATTGCCTGCCGCGAGCGCCTTGCCGTGAACGCTTCCCTTGAAGCGCGCCGCGATCTCGCTGTGACACATTCCGCATGTGTCTGGAGCCGCCGTGCGGAACGCGATCGAGTTGGGTCGCCGGATTTCGTGAATGTCTCCGTGACACACGGCACAGTCGGGTGCGGCCTCGTTGCCTTTGGCGCGCGCGAGCCCGTGGACGCCGCGGGCTTCGTCGCGAGCGATGTTGTCGTGGCAGTCCGCGCAGGCCGGTTTGACGGTCTTCTTCGGGTGGGGGTACGCAACGATCTCTGAGTGGCAACCGGCGCAAGTCAGCGCGGCGTGGGGTGTGTTTTCGAGTTTCTTGACCTGGTCATGGCAGGAGGCGCAATCAACGGCCTCCTGCCCGAGGAGAGCCGGAGAAAGAGCGGCGGCCCAAAGCAGGAAGCATAGTTTTGCACGGAACAGATTATTGCGAATCACTACGTTTCCCGTCAGGGCCTCCTTCTCGAGTTCCTCTAGCCAGTGTACTGAGAGTTTCCGATCCAGGCCTGATAAATATAGGCCGCGGCGAGAGCCAGTCCAGTGAGAACGGCAAGCAGCGTCAAGATCTTGCCCCAGCGCTCAATGGACTCCAGCTTCTTCGCCAATTGCATCTGATTAGCAGTAGCCGCCGCCTCAACTGCGCTCACATGGATCGAGTCGTCCTCTGCCTTGCCAACGACGCTACGGTAAATGGCCAGGGCGACGACGACGGCAGCCAGTATGACCCAACCGATGGCAAAAGGAATCAGGTTCATCAGTTATAAGCTCCTTTCAACA
>JAEHDI010000561.1 GCA_016880505.1 Bryobacterales bacterium
CGCCGCCAGGTCTCGCCCCGATCGTCCGAGCGCCAGGCCGACGAAGAGAATCCACAGGCGTACAGAATCTTCGGATTGCGTGGATCAATGGTGACATCGTAGATGTATTGATCGCGTGACAGAGTGTTGCGCCAGGAGTTGCCGCCATCGGTGGAAATCCAGATGCCGCCCGACGTGGCGCGATCGGAACCCTTTCGGCCCCATGCGGCCAGGTACAAGCGCGACGCATTGTGCGGATCGATCGCGAGACCGTTGGGGCCATTCAGGCCGGTGGGTAAGGAGATGCTGTTCCAGTGGCCGGCGTTATCGGTTGACCGATAGAGTGCGCCGTCACCATCGTTCCCAAAGCTGCCGTCTTCGCTCCGGCGTGCGACTACGAGGTACAGCGCACGATCCGGGCCTAGGGCCAGCCTCCAGGCGAAGGGCTCTTTCTGAGCCAGGCCATCATTCTTCAGCGTCCAGCTTCTACCGCCATCCGTCGACTTGAAAACCCCGCGCCCGAAGCCAGCCACATAAAGCACGCGGGCGGAGTTGGGACTCGACGCATCCAACAGAATGTGGGTCGCGGCGGTCTCGGGCATGCCCTGATTCGAGACGCGCCAGGTCCGTCCCCCGTCCTCACTCATCACGATGCCGCCCTCATAATTGGCGGGTGACCCGTCTCGCCACATCTTGGGGCGCGGCAGATCGTGGGTGTAGCTCATCACCGCCCACACGCGGCCGCGCACGGCTGGATCAAACACCATCCAATAGGTCGTGTTGATCCAGCGGTGCCTTACCGTTTCCGTGGCGCTCAGCCACCCGCGCCCGCCGTTCTCGCTCCGAAACAGGCCGATATCGGTATACGAGATGAACATGCGCTTGGGATCGAACGGATCGAAGTGCACGCCGTAATTGGTCGTGACGTCGAGGCCGGTGGACGTATAGGATCCGTCCTCAAGACGTTTCGAGTAAACACTCTCCCAATTCTTGCCGCCGTCGCGCGTGCGCAGCGCGCGACCCGAGTCGGTCGCAATGCAAAAGTTGGGATCATCGGGCGCGACCGCAAGATTCACCGGTGCACCGCCCCAGCCTGGCCCGAAGCGCGGCGTCAGCCAAACGTCATGGACATTGTCCGCAGCTTTTGAGGACGTGTCCTTCCACACCAGCGTCCAAGTGCGGCCGGCGTCCGTGGTCTTCGCAACTCCGAACACCGCTTGAAAGCCGGATAGCAGTCTGGGGAAGGAGATATATGCCACCTCGCCGTGCTCGCCACTGGCGGCGATGGCTGCCAGTTGCGGCCACATTCCGGGCAGCCGCGCTCTGTCCCACGACGCGCCGCCATCGCGCGACACAAAGGCGTCGGTCGAGCTGATCGCGTAGACCACAGCGTTGCCGCCGGAGAATCCGAGCGTCGCATCGACGAAGGAAGCAACGCCCGGTGGTGTCGGGCCACGCCGCCAGGCGCCGTTTCTGCGTACCGCGACGGAGTTCTCGCCAATCACGTACAGGGTGCGGTCGCGACGCGGCGAGCTGGGATCGACGTAAATGGAGCGGCCGCCGCCGGGCAGGTTGGCGGTTGCTTTCCACGATTTGCCCCAATCCTGGGAGACGAAGAACTGCGAGGTTTTGCCCTGCTGCATTACAGCGTAGAGCACGTGGGCATCGCCGGGTTCGACGGCGAACGCCTCAATAGTGCCCGGCAAAGATGCGGACGTGGCAATGTTGTTCGAGGCGTGATCGTCGTTTTGAAAGACCCCAGTGACGATCGCCGGATCAGGATAGACAAGCTTCCAGGTATCGCCGGCATCGACGCTGCGCCAAAGCCCACGGCCCTTGCCAAGATAACCCGCGGAGATGCGCGCATAGTACGTTCGCGGATTATTCGGATCAAAGATAACGGACCTGACAACGCCGCCCAGGTTGTACATGCGCCACGACGAGCCACTGTCGTGGGAGATATAGGCGCCGGACATGTCAGAAGCGAACAGAATGTCGTGCGGATTTCCGCGGCTGACGGACGGATACATCATGGTGCCTCCTCCGCCCGGGCCGATGACCTCCCAGGCATCATGGCGCTGTCCGGCGGCAGCGATGACCACGAGAACCACAAAGGCGAGTA
>JAEHDI010000562.1 GCA_016880505.1 Bryobacterales bacterium
GCCGGTCGATCACCCGCTGGTCCGACATCGGTCCCCAGCCCAGGGCGAGATCGACGGGAGCGACCCTTGCGCCACCGTCGAACCAGTAGCGCTCGCTGCGAAGCACGCGAGCCCGCAGCCGGAAGCGGGCCAGTGGTTTGATGGTTAGCCCCCTGTATTGCCAGGAAGCCACCGTCTCGGCGGGGGTCTGCGAGGGGTCTTCGGAAACCAGGATGCCCGGCGGATACTTGACGCTACCCTCATAGAGCGCGTACACCACGGCGATGCCCACTAGGATTGCGCCAACCAGCAGTCTCTTTGAGGAGTTCGCCGCGGCGTCAATGATCCGGACCGCCATGTCAACGCGCGAGCAGGGCCTTCACTATCTGAAGGCGGACCCGGTCCATGTCGGCGTCTTTCACCTTGCCAAAGCTGATGCTGCCGGCATCCTCCTCCGACGCCATGCTGACCTTGGTTGAGAGGTCCAGAGCTCCTGCGACTGCGTCCGTGACGGCGTCGCGGTCCCAGCCGTGCTTCGCGGCGAGCAGGATGAGGTACTCAATGTCCTGTTGTCCCCGGCGGTATGCTTTGAGGCGCAGCGAAGCGTAAGGCTCCATCTTTCCGAACTTGCTGCCGGGATAGAACACGGTCAGCGGCTCCGCGCGGTCCCAGGCTTCCGAACCACGCACGGCGTTCCAGGGCAGCTGGCCGTCGCCGCCGTTCAGCCAGACACGCCAGCACCACGCCCGCATACTCACGTTGGTCTGCCGGGGATGGTTTGTCGATGCGTAGTTCCAATACTCGCGGCCGAACCGGTAGCGGTCGTCCTGAAGGTAGCGGTTCTTCTCGAAGAATCTGCCGCTGATGCAGTTGAGATCAACTTGCCCGGAAAGCAGATCGCGCATCCATTCGATGCGGCTGATGTCGGTGCGCAGCACGATCGGGACGCCGGGATGCTTTTCGAGCCCTTTCTTTGTCAGGTAGGCGAGAAAGTTGGTGGCCAGAACGTCGTCGCGGTGGTTCGGTTCGTCGAGCAGCCACCACGAGATGCCGCGGCCGCCCTGCAACGGGCGCTTGTAGTAATACTTGTTGTTGAAGTAGACGAGGTAGCGGGTCTTCGTCCATCCCTTGTGCTGAAAATGCCGGGCGAACTCCGCCACCACGGCGGCGTAGCGGTCCTGATACTCCTGATTGAAACCCTGCTCAATCGGCCCCGATTCGAGCGCGTGGCGATTGATGATCTGCTGGTACTCCTCCTGGGTGCGAGGCACTGCCGGGTTGTCCCACTTGTAGCTCCGGCGCAGGTCACCCGGCCAGTTCTCGAAGAATGGGAGGTAGAGCGCCGGGACCGGCACCGACGCCCTCGGCAGGTCAGAGAAGGCCGAGCCGTCGAGCACCGGTCCGAAATGCGCGTCCCAATCGCTCCAATCAGACACCCGCGTGGCAGCGCCCTCGCCCGACAGGGGTGGTGCGTGGTCGATTACCGTCGTACCGACGTGCGAGTAACCGAGCACGTCAAGGTTCGTGCGGTGCAGGTGGGCCATCCGGTGATAGGCCTGCTCCAGCTTGCGGTATTCGGGCGTCCCGCGCTTGACCGGGTAGCCGGAATGGACGCTGCTATAGCAGTTGAGGTCCACGATGAAGTTCAACTTGTCCGGCAGGCTCAGTGGCAGGACTTCCACCTGGAGGGCGACGCGCCGTTCGGTTCCGCTTGCTCTGACCAGCAACTCACCGCGATGGACGCCCGGCTTCGCGTCGTGCGGGATATATACGTCGACGAAAATGGGCTGGACCGTCTGATCAGGTACCGGGTTGTCCTTCGACGGCAGATCGAACGGACCAGCAAGCGGCACCAGCGCGTCGGTGTACCACTCCCGGATTCCGCGCTTGGGCTGGTCGGCTACGGCCCACTCGCGGTAAAGCTGTACGGCGCCAGTGTCTTTAAAGACCACTGGCATCCTGCTCTCGGCGAACAACGGCTTGCTCACGCGCGCCTCGATCCCCGCGAGCGGCTGCTTGCTCTCGACGGCGAGATGGAAACCGAGGAACTCGTTCCGAGCGCCCGTCAGCCGCACCGTGGCGGATGAGGCACTCCAGACGCTGTTGCGCGAGCGGTGGCCGGCGAAGTCGTCTTTTTCGATCAATTCGCCCGTGCGCGGGTCGATCTTCA
>JAEHDI010000563.1 GCA_016880505.1 Bryobacterales bacterium
AGAAGGTCGTTAACTGGGCCGATCTCGGCGTAGATTTGTAAGGGCGTTCCACGGCCACATCATAGATCGTACTTCGGCTGGCTCATACCTGTCCGTCGGCGGAACCTCACCTCACGGGTGCCCCTTGGACGCGCGACTTCAGGCGGCCCTGGACAAGTGCCTTCGGCGATATGACGTGAAAGGGGCTTCCGTAGCCGTCATCCTTCCGGATGAAACCCTCTGGCGGGGGGCAAGCGACGTTTCCCACGGCGCGGTGGTGCAGCACCCGATCCGGGTGACCTCGCTCCGCAGTCCCAATATCCGCCGTTACAAAGCCCCGCAGTGCAATATCACACCGACCCAGGAATTCATCATTCGAAAAAGTCACCGGCTGCAATTCAAGGTATCGGGGTTCAAGGTGAGCAATTCTCCGTTCTTCAATTCCCCGAATACGACTCCTTCGTCTTCGCTTTCCGGCGTGCTACCTCCTACGCAGATCAACAGCCCGCGCAGCATCGAACTCGGGTTTCGGTATCTCTTCTGACGGGAATCGAGACAGTCTGCCATGCATAGAAAGCCACTTCATGTCGCATGTTTCCTGATCGGCTCGCTGTTGGCGAACGGAGCCGGGCTGGCGGACTTCCATGCGCCCGGCGGCGGATCGACCCACCTCGACACGTCTGACAAGGATCGAGTGAAGGTCACTACCGATTACTGGCGGCTTGAATTCGATCTCCGCAATGGAGGCGCGCTCGACACGATCGTATTTCCGCACGGCTCCGGAAAGAACCTGCTGACGGAGCCCTTCCGGGCGTACGTCGACGAGCTGTCCGACTGGAATGCGAAGGAAACGGGTTTTAGGTCTTCGCAAGAGGGCGAGGTGGTCCGGCTGGAATTCTCCGGGATGATGGCCGCCGTCGGAAGACTGCCGGGACCGGTGGCATTTCAGAGCGTGTGGACCTTGTCGCCGTTTGTGGTCCGCGCCGACTACACGCTGAAATTCACCGAGGACACGATGGCCTCGAGCATCAGAGTAGCGTCCACCGCGCTACTAAGCGACCTAATCAGATTCAGCGTGGTTTCCGGGCTCGTGGAAGGCCCCGACCGGTTTAGGCGGATTTACGAACGTACTGGCAGAGTGGAAACCAAGGGGACGCAGTTGATCTCGGAGAAGCATATTCCACTCCGCCTGCTTTTTTTCCACCGCGCTATGGAAGGTCTCGACTTCAACCTGGCATCCGACCTGGCCACCTGGGAAAGCGGCCTTGTCGGCAGGAGCGGCCTTGGGGAATTCTCAGCTTCACTGACGGAGGGAGAGGCGATCCTTATCAGGCAGGAGCCGCTTCGAGCGGCGGCACCGGTGCTCATTCGCAAGGGAGATTACACTTTTAGCTACTATCTGGGGCTCCCCCGGATTTGGAGAAAACGAATCGGAAGTGGCGTCACCTCTCGTTTGGAAACCATCCCTGGCCCTCGGACGGGGAGATCCGCCGATGGGCGGAAAACGACGTAAACCTGGTGCGGCTGCATAACGACTATTCCGACGATGGCGTCTTCTGGCGTGGCGGTGCATGGCCGCCTTATGACGATCGAGGCATGGAGGAAGTGGGCCGAGTCGTCGCCACGTGTCACCGTCACAGAATCCAGGTTGTTCCGGTTGTTCCCTATTTCTCGATTTACGAGTACCATCCGGAGGTCCCAGGATTCGCGGAAAATGCCGATCAATGGACGCGCAGTGCGGACCCCGCTGGAACACTATTGCACAATCCCGTGCGGAATGGCGAGTACGGCGTGCAGATGTGCCCTATGTCCGGCTGGCTCGAAAAGCGCAAACGTGACGTCGAGAAGGCTTACCGCGAATTCGGGTTCGACGGCATCTATTTCGACTGGGTAGAACCGCTCCCCTGCAACAACAGAGCGCACGCGGGCGGTCTCCACTCCGGCACGGATGGCGTAATCGATCTGTTGGCCTGGACGCGCCGGCTGATCGGGCCCGGCGGCGTGCTCTTCCTCCACTCCGGCATCGGTGTGACGCCAATTGTTTTCGAGAACTTCGGCGACGTGCTCATTACGATGGAAGATCTCGCATACAGGCAGGAGATGCTCCGCTTGCCGGATATCCCGGTTACGGGGTTCCTGGGTGAGGACTTGCCGCGAGTGCCATGCCCCTCCTACCGTACGGATCTCAATAAGGAGCGCAACCAGAACAACATCGCGGTTTGGGTCGCGCTAGGGGTGTTCCCGATGTGGCGTGCAACCGGGCCTTCGACCGCTACCACCGGCGGGCCGGGTTACGACTTGACGCTGAAACTGTTCCATACGTTCCAGCCCTACGAACTGGAGAACTACCGCCTGCATCATGCCCTGTCCGGAGCGGTTCGTACGGGCTGGGAAGATATCTATGGAGCGGTTTATGGTTCACCTGATCAGGCTTTGGTAGTGCTCTCGAACGTCAATGCCGCTAGACGCAGGAACGTGCCCTGGCGGGTCGAACCGGAGGCCCTCGTTACAAAGCTCCGCAGAGGATCAGAGTGAAAGACGTAACCTTCGGAAAAGCTCAGGAGCTGGATGCCGGCGCATTGAGTGACGGCTCGCTGAACGCTGATCTTGAGGGCTACGAGTATCGCCTGTTCGAAATTCGGCCGGTGAGATAGGAGCCGGTTCCGAGTCGCGAGCCGCGCTGTGCAATGCCGTTGCGTCCCTGCTCGCCCGACTGCGCATTGGCTTCAACCGCCAGTCCAACGGGATGGCGGCGGGGTATATACTGTCGCGAAGCCGGGTGCCGGGAAGGAAGTGTGAATGCGCTTGACAGATCGTGACCGTCGGAGTTTCCTGAAAAGCTGCGTTGCGGCACCCCTTGCTGCCGTCGAAGTACCCCAGGCCAAGCCAGGCTACAGGATCTGGGATCTGCACTGTCACATGTTCGGATTTTCCGGCGCCGCGCCTGAGGAGCAGATCGAGTCGCTGGTCCGTTTTGCGGATCGGATGGAGGTTGAACGCTGGGTACTGTCGAATCCGCTCCACGCCGATCCGACTCCGGAGCAGTTCCGGGATGCCAACGATGCAGTGTTGCGCGCGATCAAACGTGCGCCCGACCGCACGCTTGGCCTGGTCTACCTCAACCCGAATCACCTCAAGGCCAGCCTCAGCGAACTGGACCGCTGTGTGCGCAACGGACCCATGATCGGGGTGAAGCTCTGGATCGCGAGACACTGCAACGCGCCGGAACTGGACCCCATTGTCGAACGGGCCACGGAGTACCAGTCGATCATCTTCCAGCACACGTACCTGAAGAACCAGGGCAACTTGCCGGGTGAATCGACGCCGTCCGATCTGGCGGACCTGGCCAGGCGGCATACCAGGGCGAAACTCATCCTGGGGCACACCGGGGCGGACTGGGAACGCGGTGCCCGCGCCGTGCGGGACCTCAAGCACGTGGCGGTCGATCTGGCCGGTTCCGATCCCACAGCGGGCTTTACGGAAATGGCGGTGCGCGAATTGGGCGCGGAGCGGGTCCTGTACGGGAGCGATGTGGGCGGGCGCAGTTTCGCTTCTCAGCTCGCCAAGGTATTGGGCGCGAACATCCCCGAGCGCGCCAAGATAGACATCCTGGGCGGCAACCTGCGCCGCCTGGTCGCGCCGGTCATGCAGGCCAAGGGGATGCGGGTGTGATCATCGATACCAACGTCCATCTCTCGCGTTGGCCTTTCCGTCGACTGCCCGACGACGAGCCGGCGGCACTGGCCGCGCGCTTGCGGCGGCATGGTGTCATTGAGGCCTGGGCGGGAAGCTTCGATGGCATTTTCCACAAGGACGTCGGCGCAGTCAATGCGCGCCTGGCGGAGGAGTGCGCCCTGCACGGCCGAGGGCTGCTGGTTCCTTTTGGCACGGTGAATCCCATGCTGCCGGACTGGCGGGAGGATTTGCGACGTTGCCGCGAAGTCCACCACATGCCGGGCATCCGTGTGTATCCGAACTATCACGGCTATACCTTCGACGATCCGAAGTTCACCGAGCTTCTGCGTGCGGCTTCCGATTGCGGCCTGATTATTCAGCTGGTAGTGCAGATGGAAGACGACCGCATGCAGCACCCGCTTATGAGAATCCCTCCGGTGGACTTGGCTCCGCTCCCGAAGCTGACTCAGACGCATCCGAAACTGCGACTCATGCTGCTGAACGGATTCCGGTCGCTGAACGGGGGAGCGGTGAAAACGCTGGTGAATGCGCCGGGTGTCAGCTTTGAATTCGCGATGCTGGACGGCATCGGCGGTGTGGGCGATGCAGTGGAAGCGGTCTCAGCAAACCGCGTCTTGTTCGGTTCGCATGCCCCGTTCTACTATTTCGAATCGGCGCTTCTCAAGCTGAAGGAGGCAGGACTGCCAAAGGAAGTCGCGGACAGAATCTGCCAGGCAAACGCGCGGGAATTAATGCCCCGTTGACGGTCAACGGCACTGAAAGGAGAGCCATGGACGACCAGAATGCGGCGGGACCCACGGCTGCTGCGACGGCTGATCATCCGACCGAGCCTGCCGTCGTCCCCGTGAAGGAGCGGCTGCGATCTCTCGACGTGTTCCGCGGGTTCACTCTGCTGGGGATGGTGCTGGTCAACAGCCACCCCGGGAAGATCTTTCCCGGTCTGGGCCACGCGAGTTGGAACGGATGGGGCTTTGCGGACTTGATCTTCCCCTTCTTCGTGTTTATCGTCGGCGTGGCCATGCCGTATTCGTTCGCCAGCCGCTTGGCGCGTGGCGACAGCCGCTCGAAACTGTTCTGGCAGGTGCTGCGCCGATCTGTGCTGCTGTTTGCGGTGGGCGTCTTCCTCAACGGTTACCCCCAGTTTGATCTGGCGCCGCTACGCGTCATGAATGTGTTACAGCGCATCGCCATATGTTATTTCTTCGCGTCGATTCTGTATGTCTACCTGCGCCTGACGGCCAGGTCGATGGTGTGGCTCTGCGGGACCATCCTGGTGGTGTACTTCGTGTTGATGAAGTTCGTCCCGGTGCCCGGCTTCGGCGCCGGCGTGCTCGAGCCCGTGGGTAACTGGGGAAACTATATCGACCAACTCGTCATGCCCGGACGCTTGGGGCACAAGACCTGGGAGAGCAAGAGCTTACTCGGCTGTGTTCCGGCTCTGGTGACGATGCTGACGGGGTTGCTGACCGGCATCTATCTGCGGACTCCGCGGCCGGCGTACGAAAAGCTGACGAACCTCTACTTCCATGGCTCCCTGTGCATGGCTGCGGGGGTTATCTGGAGCCCCTGGTTTCCGATCAACCAGCATCTCTGGACCAGTTCGCTGGTTCTATTCATGGGCGGGGTGGCGCTGGCGGGTCTAGCCACTTGTTACTACATAGTGGATGTCAGGAAGGTCACCTGGTGGACCCTGCCTTTTCTGATTTTCGGTGTGAACTCGATTGCCGTCTGGGTCTTCTCGCAACTGGGCATGAAGACCCTCATGGCGATTCAAACGGTCGCCCCGGATGGTGCGGCAACGAATCTGTGGAAAGCCGGCGGCGACATTCTATCCCGTCACCTTGGCGAAATGGGCGGGTCGTTCGTTTTCGCTGTTCTGTATGACCTTTTCTGGCTGGGCGTGATGGGTATTCTCTACTGGCGGCGGATCTTCATCAAGTTATGAAAAGGAGAAATCCGCCTCGGTTCGCGGATGCGGAATCGGCAGCGGGCAGCCAATCGCGCGCGGCAGGAGAATGTAATCTCTAGGTTTGGTACCTGAAGGGAGCGCCGATGAGCCAAGATCAAATGTCATCGCGGAGAGAACTGATCAAGCAAAGCGCCCTGTTAGGAGCAGGAGGGGTTGCGGCCCCCATGTTCATTCCACGCCGGGTGCTCGGAGCGCCTGGACGGCCGGGGGCGAACGATCGCATCCGGGTCGGCATCATCGGCGTCGGAAATCGCGGGAATCTGCTGATCGACCAGCTACCCGAGGGCGCCGAGATGATCGCGGCAGCGGACTGCTATCTCAAGAAGGCCTACGATGCGGCCTCGAAGAGGCAGGCCAAGTGGCGCATTCACCAGGATTACCGGAGGCTGCTGGAGCAAAAAGACATCGACGGGGTGATCGTGGCGACTGGCGAGCGCTGGCACGTGTTGTGCTCGATCCACGCGTGCCAGGCGGGCAAAGACGTCTACGTAGAGAAGCCGATGTCCCTCTATGTCGAAGAGGGGCGAGCGCTCGTACGAGCTGCGCGCAAGCTCAGGCAAATCGTTCAGGTCGGCAGCCAGCAGCGGTCCATGGCGATGAACCGGCTTGCATGCGACTTCGTGCGGAGTGGTGGAATCGGGCGAGTGTTTTTTGTAGAGGGCAAGAACTACGGCAGCCCGGAGCCGCCGCAGCCGGTGGAGTCGTCAGCTGCGTCGGAGCCGGTGCCGGAAGGATTCGATTACGACATGTGGGTCGGCCAGGCGCCGATGCGGCCCTACAACTCTAAGGGTGGCGGTGGATGGGGGTGGGACTTCGGTGGCGGGGACATGACAAACTGGGGCCCGCACGGACTCGATCAGGTACAGTCGGCGCTCGGGATGGACGAATCTGGGCCGGTGGAGTTCTGGCTTGTAGCGGACGGTCCCGGCCCGGAAGGTTCGCTGGCCTTCCGCTACGTAAATGGCGTGACCGTGCGGTTGGAGATACCCACTGGCGACTTGCAGGGAGGCGCCACCTTTGTTGGAGAGAAGGGGCGGATCGAGGTGATTCGAAACATGTTCCGGACAGACCCGCCGCAGATGGTCAAGCAACTACCACCCCCCGAAGAAGTGCGGAAGTGGCGCGACGACGTGGCGCTCTGGCAGGCGAAGTACCACATGCAGGACTGGCTGGATTGCATGCGGACCCGCAAGCTGCCCCTGGCGGACGTGGAGATCGGACACCGCTCGGTGACCGTGTGCCACCTGGCGAACATCACCCGCAGGCTCGGCCGGAAGCTCAGGTGGGACCCGCAAGCCGAGCGCTTCATCGGCGACGAAGAAGCGAACGGCCTGCTGAGCCGCCCCCGCAGGAAGGGATATGAGTTGCCTGTGGTATAGACGGTAAGGCAGCCGGGTATATACTGACCCGGAGCAAAGGGGGCGAAGAAGAGCGTGAAAAGGATCGGATTCTACTTAGCTGTTTTTCTCGCTGGTGTGTTGCTTGGTCTTGGCGGGCTTCGCCTGTGGGACCACTCTGCTGCCATGGCACAGGGCCCTGGCGCTGCCTATCCTCCCCATCCGGCGGCGGGCAAGCCAGGCATCACCATTGACCCGACGGCCTTCGTTCATCCCAGCGTGATCCTCGAGGGAACGATCAACGTCAGTCCGTATGCCTACCTCGACGCCGGTTCCATTCTGACGGGCAACGTCACCGTTGGCCACCACAGCCTGATCCGCTGCAACGTCACCATACGCGGAAAGGTCCGGATCGGCAACTATACGCATATCTACGACAACGTCAACATCGAGGGCGGCCGCCCGGCCAAACCACTCGGCGGCTCGCTGGCCGAGGTCGCCGATGAAGCGATCATCGGTGACCATTGCTGGATAAACCATGGTGCGATCATGCACGGAACGCGGATCGCCGATGGCGGAGCAGTCGGTTTGGGCGCTGTGTGCGACTACAACACGCGCATCGGTAAGGATGCCGCGCTGGCGGACGGAAGCGCGACCCGGGTCGACATGGTGATCTGCGACGGCTGTTTCTTCGAAGGCGTTCCTGCCGTCGTGAAACGGAAGGGCCTCACCGAGAAGGATCGGGCAGAGTACTTCGGCGTCTCGCCCCTGGCCTGGACAACCTTCGAGGGCGACCGGCAAGAAGAGAACGCCAAGAAGCGCATGGGCCAGAAGTAATCCCTCGCTGTACCCTTCGTCTGTCACCGCGAGCTGAGGACGCCTTTCTGGCGAACGACCGGGAAGCTAACTCAGGACGAACCAGGAGGTCGGATAGAGTAGCTTTCCGTGCGACCTTCTGACAAAATGCTACCGACATGAACCGTTACACATTCGCCATGCTGATCGGGGTGTTCGCATCCGGTCTCCTGCTAGAGGCCCAACAAGCGCCGCGCCCGTTGGTTTCGCCTGAGGTACGGCAGGATAAGCGCGTCACCTTCCGGTTCCGCGCTCCGAATGCAGAGCAAGTCTTCCTGGCCATCGACGGGGCGCCGCGCGCCGCGATGCAGAAGGATGACGACGGCGTCTGGGCTATCACCACGAGCCCTTTGGAACCCGACATCTACAGCTACTCCTTTGTCGCCGACGGTGTCGCGCTGATGGACCCATCCAATCCATCGATAACCCTCAATCTGCTGAACCCTGATAGCTCGCTGCACATTCCCGGGGAGGGCTTGGCCTGGGATGTGACGAACGTGCCGCGTGGCGTCGTGCATCACCACTTCTATCACTCGAATATCGTCGGAGACGACCGTGACTTCTATGTGTACACGCCGCCGGGCTACGATCCGCAAGCAAAGAAGCCGTACCCGGTGTTGTACCTGCTGCACGGTTTCAGCGACGATGCGGGCACCTGGACCTCCGTCGGACGCGCGCACGTCATCCTCGATAACCTGATCGCGCAAGGCAAAGCGCGGCCGATGCTGATTGTGATGACGCTGGGCTATGGCGCCCCGGAGATCGTGTCGCGCACCGGGCCGACGTTCCGCGACCCCGGCCTGCGGCAACGCAGCTTCAACAAGTTCCGGGACGCGCTGTTCGAAGAGGTGATGCCGAGAGTGGAGATGGATTACCGCGCCTCGAAAGACCGCAGGATGCGCGCCGTCGCCGGCCTCTCCATGGGGGGAGCGGAATCGCTGTACATCGGCCTCAACGCTCTCGATCGCTTCGCTTCCATCGGCGCGTTCAGTTCCGGCGGCCTTGGCGAGGATCTGGCCGCACAGTTCCCGAAATTGGATGCAAGCGTGAACTCCCAGCTTCGTTTGTTCTGGATTTCGTGCGGGATAGAGGACAGGCTTGTGGACTTCAACCGCAAATTTGTGGACTTTCTGAAGACGAGGAAGGTGGAGGTCACACTGCGCGAGATCCCGGGCTCGCATAACTGGAGGGTTTGGCGCCGCAACCTCGCGAACTTCGCGTCGACGCTGTTTCAGTAAGCTGACAGCGCGTCGAACAACCCGTTCCGCTGACGAATCCCCGCGTCGCGCCGTAGAGCGAAAAGATGGTTGCCGTGTAACGGTATTGCTCTGGTAGAGGGATCAGCGAGACGATCTCTCGTGGAGCCACCAGAGCAGCCGTCTCCGGAAGGTCCGTCATTCGCAGGACATTCAAGAGGGCAGGGCCCTGCCAGTGCGTGGCCGGTGGATCATCGAGGATCACCCGAATGATTCGTTCGTCGAGCGCGGTTGCCTGGATCCCCAGGGCACCCTTTTGCTTGCGGACCAGCGACGACCGGTCGGTTCCTCGGGTGCTACTCGCAGACATCCAACTGGAGTGGTACGATGCAGCTTCCCGAGGTAGTGTGTTCGGTGTTCAGAAGTTGAATGCAATAACCCGGTTCTGGAGTCGATCATGAAACGACTGGTTCTTTCCCTTCTCCTAGCTGTTCTGGTTCTTCCAGCCGTCGATCTCTATCACGGCAAGGTGTACGGCATTTTCGATCCTC
>JAEHDI010000564.1 GCA_016880505.1 Bryobacterales bacterium
CACTTCGCGAGATTTTCTCCTCCGCTCGTTTGCCCAGTACATGGTGCGAAGCACGGCGCCCCCAACAAGTAACGAGACGCTCGCGAAAGACAAGTAGGACACGAACCCAGCAACGGGTTCCGAGAGCTGAACCTCGTCCAAGAGCTTACGGGAGTGGATCTCGATAATCGATGTTGAAATAACCGCAACAACGCCGAGAATCTTCATCCACGTCGAATAGACTGGAGTCGCAGCTCCCAGCCATCTTTTCTCTGCTGGTGGATCATCCATCTTCTGCTCGTAACTCCCCGAGTTTCCGGGACATGCTATGCAACTGCCAGCCTTCACGCTACGCATAGCTATCGCTTGCCTCGCCCGCGTGGTTGCGGTCGACGTTCCGCATCATATCACTCAACGTAGCAACGCTCGCTGCGACGCGGGGAGAACGGCCCGTCCTGGCCTGGCATTCCGCCTCCTCTCACTTGCATCGCGGCCCTCACTGCGATGTGATGGAACACATGACAAGGTGTCAGCTCTTTTCCGCTTCCATGACCGCACTGCTCGCGTTGCCCCTCTTCGCCTCATCCGCCGGAGCCACGGAGTTCTTCGTCTATTTCGGCACGTACACCGAAGGCCTTAGCAAGGGCATCTACGTCAGCCGCCTCGATACCGCTACCGGCAAGCTGACCGAACCCAATCTCGCTGCCGAGACCGCCAACCCGTCCTTCGTCGCTCTGCACCCTAACCGCAAGTTCCTCTATGCCGTGAGCGAGGGCGGTGGTCCCAAAGCCGGCGCCGTTTCGGCGTTCGCCATTGACCCCAAGACCGGCAGGCTCGCGTTCCTCAACAAGGTCTCCTCAAAGGGCGGCGGTCCCTGCCACCTGAACGTCGATAAGACGGGAAAGAACGTCGTTGTGGTGAACTACGGCACCGGCAGCACTGCCGTGCTCCCGATCGAGCCGGACGGCAAGCTCCGTGAGGCCTCGTCGTTCATCCAGCACAAAGGATCGAGCGCCGACAAGAGCCGCCAGGAAGGGCCGCACGCGCATTCGGTGAACTTCTCTGCGGACAACCGCTTCGCGGTCGTCGCCGACCTTGGTCTCGACCAGGTGCTCGTCTATAAGTTCGACGCCGCCAAGGGAACCATCGCGCCCAACGATCCGCCGTTTGCCACCGTCGCTCCCACCTCAGGCCCCCGGCACTTCGCGTTTCACCCCCACGGCAAGTTTGCGTATGTCATCAACGAGATGAAGAGTACGGTGACCGCCTTCTCGTGGGATGCCTCACACGGCGTGCTTAAGGAGATCCAGACCATCGGCACGCTGCCGGCCGGCTTCACCGGCGAGAATGACACGGCCGAGGTGCAGGTCCACCCGAACGGGAAGTTCCTCTATGGCTCGAACCGCGGCCACAACAGCATTGCCGTTTTCTCGATCGATCCGAAGAAGGGCACGCTCACTCCTGTCGAGCACGTCTCCACGCAGGGCAAGATCCCGCGAAACTTCGGAATCGATCCGACCGGATCGTTCCTGCTGGCCGCTAATCAGGACACGAACAACGTCGTCGTCTTCCGGATCGACGCCAAGACCGGCCGCCTCACCCCAACGGGCCAGGTCCTCCAGGTCGGCAAACCCGTTTGCGTGAAGTTCTACTGAGAGCTGTTTGGGTAGGTCTTCGTTAGCTGGTTGCGGGTGTTGGAGACGGTGAACGAACCGTCGGAGCGGGCAGAGAGCTTGATCCAGTGCCCCTGGCACTTCTGCGCGGAGAGATTGGCAATGTACTGCTCCGGCAGGTTGTTGTCCGGGCCGCCTCCGGTCTGGTAGTGCAGTTGCCAGCCCTCGAGTCCGGGCGAGTCGCGGACGACACGCCAGCCTCTCGGACCGCCCAGACGGTGATAGTTCTCACCGTAATTCAGAATGGCGACCCGCGGCCGGAGTGCATGCAGTTCCGCCTCCGAGCAAGCGGACCGGCCCCACCGGACTTCGCCGGCCGTTTCGCGGTCGATGCTCATGGCGTGGTGGCTGGTGACATAGACATCCACCTTGCCGATCCTGTTCACGGGGCAGAACATCCGGTGGATCTTGTTCCAGGTGAGATCGGCGAGCGTGATGAACCGGAACTTGCCGAGCGTAACCAGGATGCCGACAGACTGGCCGTCCTCGGTTTCGTCCTCCGAGCGCAGCGGCGTGATCGCGCAAGAAGGGTTTGCTGAGCCGGCACCGGAGAGCGGTTTGGTGATCTGCCTGCCGGCAGAGGCGAGCACCTGGATGTCGATGCCCGGCACCGGAATCCGGTCTCCCGGTTTTACCACGGTGTGCGGGGCCTTGGATCGGGCTTCACGGTAGGCCTGCCAGAGTTCCTCGTCCGCGCCGATCTGCCAGTGCTTGTGCCAGGCGGGGCTTTTGCCGCTCTCGACGTTGTCACCGTGATCGATGAAACGGCGGATCGGGACCTTCCGGGCAAGCTCCGGGACCGCGCCGAAATGGTCGTTGTGGTAGTGGCTGACGATGAGGCGGTCGATCCGCGTCACACCCGCCGCTTTCATGGCGGCAAGAACGCGATTCACGTCCCGGTTGTCGTTACCCTTCGATCCTGTGTCAAACAGCACGGACTCCCCCGAAGGCGCCACCATCAGCATCGCGCTGCCCTGTTCGACGTCGATGAAGTAGAAGTCAAGCGTCGCGGCGGTTATCGAAGGCCCAAAAAACAGGCAAAGCAGCACGGCGAGTGTGGAAGTCAGAGGCGCCATCGTTCGCTCACTCAATCCCAAACGAATTATTCCAACTCGAGGACCGCGAGCCCGTAGATACCCGTCTCGCTTGTCTCGAAAGCAACACGAGACCCTGCGGCGCTGGTGAACCGGAGCGGCTTCATGTCCCCCAGGGTCCCGCTGTATCGTACGCTCTTCACCTTCCTGCCCGCGGGGACTGCGGCCTCCACTTTGAGGCTGCGTAGCGGCGTCACATCACCATCCAGCGTGACGCTGTAGTTCACCACATGTACCAGCATCCTCTCGCGGCCGGCGGAGAGCATCGAGGTGATCTCCGCGTAAGGTTCGGGGCTCATCAGGCGCGTCAGCTTTCCGGGCAGGGAGGAGACAATCTTCGTCGCGACGCCCTCGAGGATCTTCCGCACCTCGGGGTCGATGCGATTCCGCGTGTATCCTTCGGGAATATCGGCGAACACGTCCGCCATGGTCGGTCCGAAGGTCGTGTACTCGCCCTTCGCTTTCATCGGGATCAAATAGCGCGAGGCGGGGATGGGAAGCGGAACGAAAAGCGCGCGCCCTTTTCCGCGTTTTCTCTCCAGTGCCTGAGTGGGGTAGGTAGATGCGCCGAACAGCCGGGCAAGGGGCATAGCGGTCTGCGAAACGTTGTGCTCATCCTTGGCGCCGGATTTGCCAAGCACGAGGACACTGCCGCCCTCTTCCACGTAGCGGACCAGGGCTTCCTGTTTGGCGCGGCTGAGAAGAGGGAGGTAGGGGACGACGATCAGATCGAAGTGCGAGAGGCCTCCTCGGGTGAGATCGTCCTCCACGATCATCACGTGCGCGATGCCGCGGTCGGCGAGCACCCGCGAGGTGCTGAAGGCGAAGCTCAGCTCGTCGGCGAGGTACTGGTTCACTGACGCAAGAACGGCGACGTTGCTATGAAGCTGCGCGGTCAGCAGGCTCGGCTCATTCGCGGCGAGGAAGTTGTGAATCCGTGTCGCGCCGGGAGGAGTCTCGCGCTTCTCCCGAAAAACGGCGTGGTTCGCCGCCGCCTCGGCAATATTGATCTGCGCCATCGCGCTCAGGCACTTCTCCGTCGGGTTTGGGAAGACCGGCGGTGTAATCTCGGTGGCATAGACGATGACCGGCTTCCCGTGCGTGGCGGCCGCGAGATACTTCAGCGCCGGGCTGTTGGTGATTTTGACTCCCTGCTCGTTCTTTCGCGGTGCGCTGTCAAGAAACTCCTGGATCTCGGAGTAGACGAAATCGTCGTAGCCATCGCGCCCCAGCATTTCGATATTGCCCGCGGCGTCGTACGCGATCGGGCCGTAGCCGAACCCGCCGAAGACGTTGCCGG
>JAEHDI010000068.1 GCA_016880505.1 Bryobacterales bacterium
CGTCGGCGGGCCTGCGCGTATCGGAGGACGCGTTTCAGGTGGCACTCCGAGGCCAGTCGGATGGCTTTCTGATGAAACTGGATCCGGCGGGAAAGTCGCTATTGTACGGAACGTACCTCGGCGGTTCTGGTCCGGATACGGCGGCATCCGTGACTCTCGACTCCGCCGGCAACGCGTTTCTCACGGGGCAGACAGGATCAGCCGACTTCCCAGCCACCGCCGAGTCTTTCCAGCCGGGGCTGCGAGGCCCGCGCAACGCCTTCGTCGCAAAAGTGGACTTTTCGCAGACGTCGCCCATCGAACGGCCGGTCATAACGAAAGTCGTGAACTTCGGTTCGGGCGGGACAGCGATCGCGCCGGGGTGCATTATCGAAATCACTGGCCAACGGCTGGCTAAACAGACAGCGGAGGCGGGCAAGCCCCTCGAAGTCCGGGCTACGCCGTTGCCCACGCAGCTCGGAAGCACCACCGTTGCCGTGCCTGGCCGGCCACTTCCTTTGTTCTCGGTCAGCGCTGACAAGATTGTGGCGCAGTTGCCGTATTCCGTGGCGATCGACTCTCAGACGTTCGTCACCGTGGCGGTGGACGGCGTTTCAAGCCGGTCCTTCAGCGTCACACCGCGGGGCATGGCCCCGGGGATTCTCGCCGTCTACAAGCAGGACGGCACGCTGAATACACCCACCAACCTGTTGCACGCGGGCGACACGATGGTCGCGTACCTCACCGGCGGCGGCCGAACGAATCCGCCCGTCAGCTCAGGTGCGCCGGCTCCCTCTACGACCGTCGAGGTGGTCGCGAAGCCGGAGCGAATTATGCTAACCAAGCCGGCGACACCGCAGCAAGGCACGGGCGGCGAACTTAAGTCGTTCACCCTCGTGCCTGGGCTGGTGGGAGTGGCGCAGGCCGCCATCCTGATCCCAAAGAATACCGATGTGGGCGACGGGAATAAGGAACTCGACCTGACTCTGTTTTGGGGCGACGTGCAGTCAAACCGTTTCCGGTTCTATGTGTTGGGTTCGCCGGACTAGGAGGGTATGAGATGAAGCGCATCTTGCTGGTCTTCGTCGGTATGCTCACACCTGGTATCTCGTGCGCTCAGCCGGTGGTTGATTCAGTCCTCCATTCCGCGAGCTATTCACTGCGCGGCACGGCGAACTGGGGCATTCCGAGAGGAGCCATCTTCACTGTGTTCGGGAGGGACCTCGGGCCGTCCGGATTCAAGCAGGTATCGGCATTTCCGCTGGGAACGCAGATGGACGGCATCACAATCCAGGTGAAGATCGGCGGCACCACCCTCAACGCTGTTCCGATCTCCCGTGCGAGCGTGCCGCTCAATGGTCCGGCGACGCAGATCTCGGCGATCATGCCCTCGGCGGCGCCGTCAGGCGATGGCCAGCTTACCGTCTCGTACAACGGTAAGACGAGCAGCCCCATAGCCGTCCGCGTCATCGAGAACGGTTTCGGAATGTATACGTTGAACAGCGGCGGCAGCGGCCCGGCGGTGATCACCGATACCAACTACCAGGTCAATCTGATCAACCAGGCCGCCAAACCGGGGCAATTGCTGTTCCTGTGGGGTACCGGACTCGGCGCGGTCAGTTATGACGAGTTCGCCGGGCCGCCGCGCATCGAAGATCTGCCCTACGACGTCCGCGTTTTCGTGGGTGGCCGGGAGGCCAAGGTCAGTTACAAGGGGCGTTCCGGGTGCTGCGCGGGGTTGGACCAGGTCCTGTTCGAGGTGCCCTCCGGCGCCGAGGGCTGTTTCGTTCCCGTGGCGGTGATGGTTCGCGGGTCGTGGACCCATTTTGCGACGATGTCGATTGCCTCCTCCGGGAAGGCCTGCTCGGATCCCGGCGGTATGGCGGCAGCCGATGTAGAGAGAACGATGGCCGCGGGCGAGGCGAAGTTTGGCGCGATCAACCTTGGCAGAGTGTACAGCAAGATCGGGACGGCGGAGGGGTCGGTCGATCAGGCTTCTGCGTCGTTTTTCCGCCGTAGCGCCCTCGAAATGCTGGCTGGTCTGGGCGGAGTGCAGGTCTCTTCCGTGCCTGGCGCCTGCATGGTGTTCACAATTCGGGCGCAAGATGAAGTCCAGTGGTTCCCGTCCGATCCTGCACCGGCGCGGACGCTCGATGCCGGACCGTTCGTGAACGTCGCCGGACCACAGGGCTCGAAGCAGATCAGCCTAATCTCGAAGGGAATCTACTCCTCAACGCTCGGCGGATCCCAGCCTGGTGAACAGCCACTGCCGGACTTTCTCGTTCCGGGAGACTATAAGTTGGACAACGGCGCCGGGGGCGCGGACATCGGGCCATTCGAAGCGAGGGTTACAATTCCACCGGCCTTCGCGTGGACGAATCGGGATGGCATCTCGGACGTTGACCGGGGGCAGGACCTGACGCTCACGTGGAACGGCGGCGATCCGGCGAAGCAGGCGGTGACGATCGTCGGCGCATCGCTTTCGGGAAGTATCGTCGGCTCATTCGTTTGTACGGAGCGTGCGGCAACGGGAACCTTCACGGTCCCAAAGTCGATCCTGAGGGCGATTCCTTCGGGCAGCAGTCCCGTTGCTCATCTGCCGTCGGGTCTTCTTGCTGTGGGCGTGCAGCCGTCTCCCGAGCTGACCAGGTTCTCGGCTACTGGCTTGGACGCCGCTAACATTCAGTACACAATCCAGCACATAAAGGGTGTCACATTTCGGTAGGCGGCAGGAGCCGGGTTTCTGCTATCATCGATCCGGAGCGTTTCTACAAAGCAGGTAACCGGACTCCAAAAAATTGATCCAACACCAATTGCAGAGGGGTCTGGCTCGAATTACGCGCCGGTGAGCATGCTCTGTAAGGGAGAAGCCTGAAGGCGCGCGGCGGACTCCGCCCCGTTTACAAACGCGGGTCAATGCAGGGTACGGTTACGGCCCCGTGGTTCGCTCCATTTCTCCCTCCATCGATAACGCACCGCGAATGAACATCCTCTTTATCGGCGACATTTTCGCTTCCGCCGGACGGCGAATGGTGGCGCAGCACCTGCCACGCATCGTCGCGGCGGAGCGAATCGACCTGACCATTGCGAACGTGGAGAACGCCGCCGGCGGTTTCGGCATCACCCCTCCGGTGGCAGACGAGCTATTCTCCTACGGCATTCAGGTCATGACCTCTGGAAATCACATCTGGGACAAGCGCGAGATTTACGACTACCTGCCCCGGCAAGGGAAACTGCTACGTCCGGCGAACTATCCCGACGATCTGCCGGGCACCGGCTCTGTGGTGGTGAAAGCGACAAACGGAGTCCAGTGCGCTGTCATGAATCTCCAGGGCCGGACCCACATGCCACCGACGGCATGCCCGTTCCGCAAGGCGGACGAACTGCTGGCGGCGCTCGACTCCTCGGTGAAAGTAAAGATCGTCGATTTTCACGCCGAGATGACCAGCGAGAAGATGGCGATGGGCTGGTATCTGAACGGCCGCGTCACCGGAGTCTTCGGAACGCACACGCACATTCCCACGGCGGATACGCGGATCCTGAGCGGCGGGACGGCCTACCAGACCGACCTCGGCATGACCGGCCCGTACGACTCGATCATCGGCGTCGAGAAGGAGATCATACTCCGGCGGTTTCTCACTTCCCTGCCCATCCGCATGGAAGCGGCCAAGGCCGGCGCCGAACTGCACGCCGTCATCATCGAGGCCGACGAGGCGACCGGAATGGCGCTGTCAGTCAGGCGGTACAGCACGCACGAGTAGATCCGGCTACTTGGCAAACGTGAATCCGGACTCCGGTCCTGAGCAACACTCATGATCGCTAGCCGGACGCGCCTGGGGCATCCAGCAACTGCCGGATTCGGCGCAACAGCACGCTGGGCGGAAATGGCTTCTCGAGGAACTCAGCGGATGCGCTCAGAAGGCCGTGCTGGATCACGGCGCTGTCGGTGTATCCGGAGACGAAGAGCACCTTAATCCCGGTACAGCGCTCGGCCAGACGCGAAGCCAGTTCCCGGCCGTTCATGCCTGGCATGACCACGTCAGTCAGCAGCAGATCAATGCGGCAGCCCTTCTCATCGGCCACGCGCAACGCCTCGGCCGCATTGGATGCCTCCAGCACCGAGTACCCGTGCCGGCGCAGAACCTCCTTCGTCATGGCGCGCAGCGCGGGTTCGTCTTCCACCAGAAGGATGGTTTCGGTCCCACTTTCCGGTTCAGCGGCGGCCGGCGCCGGACTGACGGGCGCGACCGGCCCTTCCGCGGCCGGCAAGTACACTTTGAATGTCGCCCCGATACCCGGCTCGCTATAAGCCCAGACGTGACCGTCGTTCTGTTTGACGATGCCGTACACGGTCGACAGGCCCAGACCCGTGCCACGGCCAACCTCCTTGGTGGTAAAGAACGGCTCGAACAGGTGTGGACGGACTTCGGAGTCGATGCCGTGACCCGTATCGCTTACGGCCAGCAGCGCGTAGCGGCCCGGCTGCACGCCAAGGTGCCGTGCCGCGTACGCCCCGTCGAGATCGACGGTCCTCGTTTCCACCGTGAGTTTGCCGCCCAGCGGCATGGCGTCAACGGCGTTCACGGCCAGGTTCATGACAATCTGCTCGACCTGGCCTGGATCGGCCTTCACGGGCGGCAGCGCAGGATCGAGGTTCGTAACAAGCTCGACGTTCTCGCCGATGAGCCGCCGCAGCATCGTGCTGACGCCCGCCACCACCGCGTTAAGATCGAGGACCCGAGGCTGCGCCATCTGCTTCCGGCTGAACGCGAGAAGCTGCCGGACGAGTGAGGTCGCCCGCTCGCCGGCGTTCCGGATCTCGAGGACCTCCTTGGACAGGGGGGAATCGTCTCCGAGCTGATCCAGCACCAACTGGCTGTAACCGTTGATCACGGTCAGCAGGTTGTTGAAGTCGTGCGCGACTCCGCCCGCCAGGTTTCCGACCGCCTCCATCTTCTGTGCCTGGCGGAATTGTTCTTCGAGTTGCCGCTGGTCAGTGATATCGATTCCGGTCCCGATGACGTACTCGACAGAGCCATCGCGGCCGGTAATCACCGTGTTGGACCATTCAATCAGGCGACGCTCTCCGGATCGCGTGAGCCAGTAATTCACCCGGCGGCTTGGGAACTCAGGCCTGTCGGGAACGAGGCTCATCGACATGATGCTGAGGAACGCATCCCGAATGCCCTCGTACTCCTCGGACGTCAGGAACAAATCCCAAAACGGCTTGCCCGTGACTTCCTCCGCCGAGTAACCCGTGCATTGTTCGCAGGCGCGATTAAATCGCACGATCCGGCCCACTCGGTCGAGCACTACGACCAGGCTGCCCACGGTGTCGACAATCGCGGAGCTGAAGTCCCGCTCGCGACGGAGCTCTTGCTCCGCGCGCTTGCGCTCTGACACCTCCCGATCGATTCCGCGGTAGCCCCGGAATGTTCCCTGTGCATCGAAAAATGGTATTCCGTTCGTCTCCAGGACGACCAGGTGACCGTCCCGATGGACGTTTGTATTTTCGAGGGCCACAAACGGAGCTTGCTTCGCAATCGTGTCGGCGATCATCGCGGACAGCCGCTCGGCTTCGTCGGGAGCCATGAGATCCATGGGGAGCCGACCCAGCACCTCCTCGGGCTCGTATCCGAGGATGTCCCGCACTTTTGGGCTGGCGTAGGTGTATCGCAGGTTCTCGTCCACTTCCCAGACCCAATCGCTCGTTGTTTCAACGAGATCGCGGAATCGTTGCTGGCTTCGGCGAAGGATCTCCTGGTCGTGCTTGCGCCCCGTAATGTCGACGAACGTCGTCATGACCTCGGTCAACTCCCCGGTTCCTGGTTCGTTGATCGGCGCCGAGTCAATGGAGATCCAACGGAACGCCTGCGGATTTCCCACGTAGAGCCCCATGACTACGCCCTGTAGGGACTGACCAGTCCGCAGAGTGACCATCGCCGGATGCTCTTCTCCCGGGAAAGGCGACCCGTCTTCGCGGATCGCCTGCCAGTCGGGGTCCATAGACGTTTTCCCGAGCATCTGATCGAGGGTCACGGCGAGGATACGACAGGCGGCCTTGTTGGCATGAATGATCGCGCCGCTTCGGTCATGGACCACGACTCCGGCAGCGATCGCTTCGTACCGGCGATGAAACTGGGGATTTGCCGGATTCTCGGGATCTGGGATCGGTGGTTCGTTCGGGGAAATCAAGTTCGCAGGCGGGAGGCTACAACCCCTCTAACGTGATGTTAGCATAGCGCCCGTCCGCCGCAGCGGAATGCGGCCAGCCGGCTGACAGAGTCGGGACAGCGATAACACGCCTCCCCCTTCAATCCCCCGAGATGTGGGCGGGTTCCTGGGGCCGGGACGCGGCCAGGGCGCCCACCGAGACGTGAATCTGGGGCATGGCGCCGCTCGCGTATTCCTCCTTGCGTTCGAGCGCGGCGAGCTTCTCCTTGAGCAGTTGAAGGCGCAGCTTCTTCTCGTACTCGGCCAGTCGCGCGTCGATCGAGTCTTTTGCAGTCGCCGCTTCGATCATGTCCTCGCGGTATCGCTTCAGGAAGTAGCCGATCGTCTCGACACGGATCTTGATCGATCCCGTCGGCTTGTTCTCGTCGATGTCCTTGAAGCAGAAGTACGGCGTGCCGGAATGCTCGACGATTTCCTCCACCACTGTATAGATCGGTGCGTCGTGGCCGCACTTGAAGCTCGACAGCTCCAGCGCCACCAGGCTCGGATGGCGCGCCACGTATTTCGCCGCCCAGACCTTGCGCGACGTGTTCTCGCTGTAGGCGTTCTTCCACACGTCCGTAATCGCCATCGGATGCGGGACGTCGCCCGCACGAACCTCGTCTCCGAACAGACGCCACACCATGTCGTCGTCGATCGGCAGCGAGTCCTGCGTGAACACGGGATAGCCCAGCTTCTGGAACTCCTCGAGGATCTCGTGGTTTACGCCGGGATCGTTATGGTAAGGCCGCCCGAGCACCACCACGCCCAGCCGCTGCTCGCGCTCCAGTTGATCGAGTACCTCGCGTGCGGCGCCGCGAAGCGTTACGTTGTTGAACTGGTCGAGCGCCTTGAAGCCCTCCGCGATCGCGCGCCGATTCTCCTCCGGCGACAGCCCGAGGATGTCCTGGAACTGCTCGTACATCTGCCGCTCGAAGATGTCGGGCTTGGAGAGATTCACGAAGGTATCGAGGTACCGGACACCCTTCTCGGCGAACAGATCGCCTTCTTTCGTGAACGCAGCCTTGACGGCTTCCGGCGTGGCGGCCACGGTCGGGCAGGAGCGGTTGGCTTGCGTGCAGGCAAGGTCGCTCGGCAGGCAGTCGATCATCGGGAAAAAGATTAGATCGAGCGGCTTCTTCGCATGCTGCGTGTAGAGCAGGTTGTGGACGTGCGGGATGCCGAGCTTCGACGGGAAGCAGGGGTCGATGGAACCGCGCTTTCCGCCTTCCTTGTATAGCTGCTCGCTGGTGTATTCCGAGAAAATCATGTTCTCCGCCTTCACGCCCAGCGAGGCGAAATAGCCGGTGAACACCGGCGCCACCGAGTACATGTTCAGCACCCGTGGCATGCCGA
>JAEHDI010000565.1 GCA_016880505.1 Bryobacterales bacterium
ATTTTCGCACGTACGTATTGCTTGCGCGCGTCGGCCTGCTCCGGTGTACGGACCTTCGCGATTTCGGCGGCGCGCCGGTCCAGCTGCTCCTGCGCGATACGGTCCATCCAGCCGAGCAGCCGGGACTCCGGCGTGGGAGCCGGGCTTTGGGCGGCCAGCATCGCCCCGCCCATCAAGGTGATAGAAAGAAGTCGGTATTTCATGAGTGTTCGAGAATCCTCTGCAATATAGCAGGGATTTCGAACACCGCGCGGTTGTCGATGACTGAGGCGTTTGCGCGGTAACGGGCGAGCTCGCCGGGGGCGAGCATTTCCGCGGCCACCGCGTCGATATTTCGGAAGTTCGGCACCACACGGCCCACGCCGTGCTCCACCACCCACTCGGTGTTATAACGCTCCTGGGGCAGGGTCCATGCGTTCCGCTCGACGATCACCGGAAGCTTCATCGCCAGCGCCTCGCTGATGCTGCCCGGGCCCGGCTTGCCGATGAAGAAGTCCGAGAGGTGCATGTAGTACGGCACCTCGCTGGTGAAGCCTTCCACGAACATCGGGATGCTGGGCTTGTATTCGCGCAGTGCCCGCGCGAGCTTCTCGTTCTTTCCGCAGATCAGGATGAGCTGCAGGTCCAAACCTGAGCGGTCGAGCTTCCGGGCGATCTCCCGCATCACCGACGAGCCCAGGCCACCGAACAGAACAAGTCCGGTGGGTTTCTCCGGGTCGAGTCCGAGGCGCAGCCGCTCGGCCCGGCGGTCCACGGTGACCGGATCGTAGAAACGAGGGTTCAGGATCATGCCCGACACGCGGAAGATCCGCTCGTCGGTGTGGCCCAACGCCCGCGCCTGCTCCACAGCGCGCTCACTGCCGCAGATCAGATTTTGCTTCTGGCGTTCGATCCAGAAATGCGGCGGGTAATCGGCGAGATCGGTGAGAACAGTCACGAAACGACCGTCCGGCCGCGCGCGCAGCAAGCCCTCCTTCAACGCGCGGTTGAAGTGCGGCACGAAGGAGACCACCATGTCCGGCCGCCGCTCGCGCCAGTGCGCTTCAAGGAGCGGAACCAGTTTAGGGCGATAGAGCCGGATCAGCCACTGCATCGGCCGCACGAGCTGCGCCGAGCCGAGCGTCCATCCCTTCTTGAGCATCAGGTTGTAGACGTCCTGAAGACGCAGACCGGTGACCTTCCGGAACAGGTCGAGGGGATCGAGGACCTCCTGGAGGTTCATCAGTTGCACGTCCCATGGCCTCTGCTCCTGCTCAACGATATGCTTTAGCGCAGTGGCCGCCGCGCGGTGCCCGCCCCCGGCATCGAAGAAAACGAAGTCGACCTTCTTCATTCAGGACAATTGTTCCATGATCGCGCAAGCGACCGCGTTAACGGCGTAGTCCCGATGCGACCTTGCCCCGGCTACCATTCCGGATGGGGCAGAATACAAGGAGAGCAGTGGACGAGAACGATTCCATCGTTGAGGAGGCCAGGATTCTCGCCTTTGCCGCTGCCGTGTTCCGTACGGTCGACACGTTCGCCAGTGTAGATTTCTCATCAGACGTGGACGACGAGTTCGATGCCCCGTCTGCCGTGCGAGCCAGGAATCCACTTCCGGGCCGGAATGGCGGCGTAGCAGTGCCAGAACCTGAAGAGCCGCAATAGGTGCGGCGGAATCACAGGCCCCACGCTATGATTCCCTTTGGGGTTTCATCGAAATAATCATGTCGAATCCGCTCTCTTTTCTCACGGATCAGCTGAATGAATGGCGCGCGGCGGGAACATACCAGACGCTCCGCCAGCTCGAATCCGCGTGCATGCCGGTCTCCCGGATCGACGGCCGCGAGGTGATCAACCTCGCCTCCAACAACTACCTCGGGCTCACCAAACATCCGAAACTCGTTGAGGCAGCTCTCGATGCCACCCGGCGGCTGGGCGTCGGCTCGGGCGCCGTTCGCACCATC
>JAEHDI010000566.1 GCA_016880505.1 Bryobacterales bacterium
CCGATGATGGAAATGTTGCGCCGGCGGGACTGGAAGTACGGGTCCGGGTAACGCCCGGCAAAGACTTTGTCCAGGAGGTTCAGCGCGTAAATGTCGCAGGCGTGCACGCCGAACAGAACAACGCGTTTGTCGATGTCTTCCGAATACGGTTCGTAGCCGGTCTCGGTTCGGTAGCGAAACAGGGTTTCCCTCGGAGGCAGGAAGTACTTCTTCGGCGGGATGGTCGTCCGGTCATAGCCGAGACGCGCCTCGGACCAACGGGCGAGCCGCCGGAAAACGTAGCGCCCGTTCTCTTCCACCGGCGAGTGGACCTCGCCGAACTGCTGAACGACCGAGGCGAAGAAGTCGAGCTTTCCCTTCGGCAGTTTCAGAATCTTCATGGTGGTGACGCTCCAGCGTCTGTGCTCCTGTTCCCAGCGCCATCGCCGATGCGTCCGCGAATCTTATCTAGAAACACGGACAGATCGACCGGCTTTGCAAAAAACTCGTCATGCGAGAGCCACTCGCTTTCGGGAGGAATGCGGAAGTCCGGCAGGGACTGATAGAGGGAACTGACGACGAAGATCGGGACAGTGCTCAGGCCAGGCACGCGCCGCAGCTCCTGGACCGCGAAGAAGCCCTCCGTTCTCTCGCTCATGACGATATCCATGAGGATGAGATCGGGCTGCTCCATCTTCGCCAGCCGCAAGCCCTCCCGGCCGTCGTACGCTCTTACGACACGGTATCCGTTGGACTCGAGAAAGGACGAAACGGCCTCGACAAAGTCGCGGTCATCGTCCACCATCAGGATCGTTTTAATCGCCATTCTCTCTACCCGCTGCTTCCCCGGCGTCTTCATGCCATTCCGGCAGCCGGACCCGGAAGGTCGATCCGGCATCGACCTCGCTTTCCAAGCTGATGGTGCCCCCCATCTCCGTGACAATGCGTTTCGAGATCAGCAGTCCCAGCCCCGTCCCTGAAACCTTCTTGCACCCCTCCCGCTCGATACGGTAGAACTCGCGGAACAACATCGGCCGGCAGCGCTCCGGGATTCCCACTCCCGTGTCGGCAACCGAGACTGCCACTTCGCCGTCAGCCAGTTCCGCGGAGACCGTGACCCGGCCGCCGCGCTTGTTGTACTTGATTGCGTTCACGATGAGGTTGTCGAACAGTACGTTCAGACAATTGTGGTCGCCCGGTACGAAACAGCCTCCCTCCGGAAACCGCGCCTCGAGGGCGATCTCTTCGGCCGCGGCCAGTTGCTCGTAGGTGGCGAAGATATCGCGGACAATTCGTTCGAGGTCGACTTTCACCTTCACGCGGGAGAGAGTCCCGCCTTCCAGCTTCGCCAGCGTCAGCCAGTCCCGTATGATGGCCTGCATCTCCTCGGTCCGCCGCAGGCAGCGGTCGATCCATTCCCGTTTCTTCGCGGCAGTCTGCTGGGCATCGTCCAGTTGATTGATGACGTCCAGGTACTGGTGGACCGCGACGAGCGGCGTCTGCAACTGGTGGGAGACAAACGTCACGAACCGCCGCTTCAGCATCTCCCGCTCCATCTCGCTCCGCTCGGTGAGAAGAAGCAGGTTGCGGCGCTCGAGCCCGCGGTTCACGATCATCCGGAGCGCCTCGGGCGAGAAGGGTTTCGGCAGGAAATCGTAGGCGCCCGACTTCATCGCTTCGACGGCCGTGTCGATCGTCGCGTATCCCGTGATCACCATGACGATCGTCTGCGGACAGATCTCGCGGACCCGTGCAATCACCTCGATCCCGCTTAGACCCGGCATCTTCAAGTCGACGATGACGAGTGCGGGACGCAGCTCCGCGACGCCCTCCAGCCCTCGGGCGCCGTTTTCGAAGGTTTCCACGCGGAAACCGACCTTGGACAGGATTTTCTGGCAGGAGAGGCGGATGGCGTGGTCGTCGTCCACGACCACGATGGTTTCCTGCCCGGTCGACTCACTCACCTCCGGAGTGAGACTGGGCACGCATACGCTGGCCCGGTTCGGTTGCAAGTCAGGACGTCCGGATCGTCTTTCGCACGACTTCGAGAAACCTCGGGATGTCGAGCGGTTTTGTCA
>JAEHDI010000567.1 GCA_016880505.1 Bryobacterales bacterium
AACACGTATCCGGCCGGCGCGAACAATCCGTGTTCGAGTTGTCCGTCTGGTTACGTGTATCTGACTTCCAACGGCAGCTCGTTGCGTCACGCGGGCCAGGTGCAGCTCCGGCGTCGGCTGCGCAACGGGCTGCTCGCGTCGGTTCAATACACGCTCGCCCAGGCGACCGACAATGCGACGGCGTTCGTCCCCCTGCGGTGTGCACCCTGATGGGCCTGGGCGGGCTTCCGAGCGAGCATCCCAACTTCATCAGCATGCCCGGCATGCACGGCAGCTACGCCGCCAACATGGGCATGACACAGACCGACCTTCTGATCGCCCTCGGCGTCCGCTTCGACGACCGCGTGACGGGCCGCCTCTCGTCCTTCGCGCCGCACGCCAAAGTGATCCATGTCGACATCGACCCGGCGGAGATCGGCAAGAATCGCGCCGCCGATCTGCCGATCGTCGGCGATGCGAAGCGCGTGATCGAGAAACTCAACGACCTGCTGCGCGAACTGAAACCGTCGATGGGCGACCTCAATGCCGCAGCGCGGCAGGCATGGTGGCGGCAGGTGCGGGACTGGCAGCAGGAGCATCCGATCACGCCGGTCTTTTCCGACTCCGAGATCAAGCCGCAGCACCTGATGACGGAAATCGACCGGATTTCGCGAGGCGAGGCCATCATCACGTCGGACGTGGGCCAGCACCAGATGTGGGGGGCCCAGTTCCTCCGGTTCAACAAACCCCGACTGTGGCTCAGCTCCGGCGGACTCGGCTCGATGGGCTTCGGCCTGCCAGCGGCGATCGGAGCGCAGTTCGCCTGTCCCGAAAAACTAGTGATCGCGCTGGTGGGGGACGGCGGATTCCAGATGTCGCTGCCCGAGCTGGCGACGATCGTCAATCACGGGCTGCCTATCAAGATCATCGTGATGAACAACGGCTACCTCGGCATGGTCCGCCAGTGGCAGGAGCTGTTCTACAACAACCGGCTCTGCGCGGTGGAATTGGAATCTTTCCCGGACGCCGAGAAACTGGCCGCAGCGTACGGTTTCAAGGGCCGCACGGTCGAAAGCCCGCGCGAGTTGCGGCCGGCTCTTGGTGAGGCGCTCGCGGAGCCAGGCCCGTACCTGCTCAATGTGCGCGTGTCGCCGTTCGAAAACGTTTACCCGATGGTGCCCGCCGGCGCGGCGCTGAACGAAATGGTGCTCACGCCGCCACAGCCCGTGCCCATCCCGGTTCCGAAGTAAGAAGGAGAGATCCCCCCTATGTTGCAGATCATCTCGCTGCTGGTGGAAAACAAGCCTGGCGCCCTGATGCGGGTCACGGGCGTCCTCACCGCCAGGGGTTACAACATTGAGAGCCTCACGGTTGCGCGCACGCTGGACCCGACGCTCTCGCAGATGACCATCGTCGTCGACGTGGACCCCAACCTCCGCGAGCTGCTCGTCAAGCAAATGAACAAGCTGATCAACGTGCTTCAGGTCAACGACCTGACCGCGGCCCGCGCCGTGGCGCGCGAAATGGTGCTGATGCGGGTCCGGGCGCCGCTCGAAAAGCGGACCTCCGTGCTCAAGGAGGCGGAGATCTTCGGCGCACGCGTGGTCGATTCCTCGGTGGAAGGTTTCACCCTGGAGGCGACCGGCGAACAAGAGAAGCTTGAAGAGTTTATCGACATCATGCGCAGTTACGGGGAATTCGAGATCGCACGGTCGGGCGTGGTCGTGATGTCGCTCCGATCGAAGAAACTGCGCCTATCCCCGCCCGTTCCCACAAAATCAGAAGCAGAGAGAATAGAACAGAACACTGGAGTCACTCATGGCTAACCGTTACTACGAAAAAGATGGAAACCTGAATACGCTGAAAGGCCTGACCGTCGCCATTATCGGCTATGGAAGCCAGGGCCACGCGCACGCGCTGAACCTTCGGGATTCGGGGGTGAGCGTGGTAGTGTCGGACCTGCCGGGCAGCCCCAACTGGAAGAAAGCCGAAGCAGCCGGCTTGCGGGTGCTGGCCACCGCCGAGGCGGTGAAAGCGGCCGACACGATCATGGTGCTCGTCGCCGATCATCTGCAGGCGGGAATGTACAAGCAAGACATTGCCCCGCACCTGAAGGCCGGCAAGACGCTGATGTTCGCCCACGGGTTCAATATACACTACAACCAGATCGTTCCTCCCGCGGACGTGGACGTTAGCATGATCGCCCCCAAGGGCCCGGGCCACAT
>JAEHDI010000568.1 GCA_016880505.1 Bryobacterales bacterium
GTCTCGGCGAATCGCTCGATCTGGTCAACGACGTGGATCGCGGGCTGGGTCAAGCGCTCGATTTCGCGTTCGACGACGAGCTGGGATTTCTGACCGCGTGTCCCACCAACGTGGGCACCGGCATGCGGGCCTCGGTGCTCGCGCACTTGCCCGCCCTCGTGCTCACGCGGCGGGCGAAAAAGGTCATTCAAGGGGTGGCCGCGCTCGGGCTCTCGGTGCGCGGCTACTACGGTGAAGGCACCGAGATCATGGGGAACTTCTTCCAGATCTCGAATCAAACCACCCTCGGCAAAGGCGAGAACGAGATCGTGAGCCGTCTGGACGAGGTGGTGCGCCAGATTCTGGATTTCGAATCGAGCGCGCGGGACTCCATGTGGACCGGCGCGCGCGTACAGCTCGAGGACAAGATTTACCGGGCCTTCGGCACGCTCCGAAGCGCCCGAACCATTGCCGCGGACGAGGTGGTAAGCCTCGCGTCCGCCGTGCGGTTCGGGATCGCCTTGGAACTGCCCGATCTCTGCTCCCTGCGGACGCTCAACGAGGTGCTCGTCATCTCACAGCCGGGCCATGTGAGCCGGCTGGCCGGGAGATCGCTGGAGGAGGAGGATCGGCGGCAGTTCAGGGCCGAGATCATCCGCAAGCGCTTGAATACGCCTGGGGGGGAACCCCCGGCGCCGCGGCCGGGTATTGGCACCGAAGGGCCCGTGACCGGGTTGGAGGGATAAGGCCATGCAGGACAAGTTCACAGAACGCGTACGCAAGGTTATGTATCTGGCTCGTGAAGAAGCCGGACGCTTGCAGCACGACTACATCGGCACCGAGCACCTCTTGCTGGGATTGATCCGAGAGGGCGAGGGCATTGCCGCCAACGTGCTCACCAACCTGGGTCTCGACCTCGAGGTGATCCGCCAGACGGTGGAGAGCATGGTCGCCGCACCGGGCAGCACGCTCACCCTGGGCGAGATTCCGTTCACGCCCAAGGCCAAGCGCGTGCTCGAGCTGGCCATCGAAGAAGCGCGCCAGCTTGGCCACAACTATGTCGGCACGGAGCATCTCCTCCTCGGCCTCATTCGCGAAGGCGAAGGCGTGGCCGCGCGCGTGCTCCAGGAGCTCGGCGTCGATCGCAAGAAGGTCCGCGACGAGACCCTGCGGCTTTTGGGCGGACCGCCGTCCGGCAAGCAGCAGGAAGAAGAGAAGTCGGAGACCCCGGCCCTCAACCAATTCGGTCGCGATCTGACCCAGCTCGCCCGGGAAGGGAAGCTCGATCCGATCATCGGCCGCGAAAACGAAATCGAGCGCGTGGTGCAGGTGCTCTGCCGCCGCAAGAAGAACAACCCCGTGCTCATTGGCGAACCCGGGGTGGGCAAGACCGCCATCGCGGAAGGCCTCGCCCAACGCATCGTGGAATCGAAGATTCCCGAAATCCTGCGCGATAAACGGATCGTCACGCTCGACCTGGCCGCGGTGGTGGCCGGAACGAAATATCGCGGTCAGTTCGAGGAACGCCTGAAGGCGATCATGAACGAGATCCGCGAATCCCGGGACGCCATCATCTTCATCGACGAGCTGCACACGATCGTGGGCGCGGGCGGCGCGGAAGGCGCCATTGACGCCAGCAACATGCTGAAGCCGGCCCTGGCCCGCGGCGAGATCCAGTGCATCGGCGCGACCACGCTGGATGAATACCGCAAGTACATCGAGAAGGACGGGGCGTTGGAGCGCCGCTTCCAGCAGATCATCGTCAATCCGCCTTCGAAAGACGAAACCGTTGAGATTCTTCGCGGATTGCGCGACCGCTATGAAGCCCATCACCGCGTCCAGATCAAGGACGAAGCGCTTGGCGCCGCGGTCGAGCTTTCCGATCGATA
>JAEHDI010000569.1 GCA_016880505.1 Bryobacterales bacterium
CCATGGCCAACGGAGGGGCCGCGGCCCTCTTTTTTGGGCCTCGCTCGGGGGAATCTGTGGGCGACTGTTATGTTTCGAAGAGTGGGCCGGCGGTTTATGCGAAGACCGGAATGACAGAGTTCCCGTAAGGGCGACCGGCCTTCAGGGTAGCCATTGGCCGCAGCCGCCACTTTCCAGGCCGCTTGTCACCCATAGAATCGACCATTTCCCACGGCGCTTCGCGCAGTTCGAAAACGGCGACATCTGCGGTTGCCCCCACGCTAAGCGAGCCGGTTCCGGAAGCAAACGCCAGCGCTTTTGCAGGATTCGCGGTCGCGCGTCGAATTACCTCCTCCAAACTGATTCCCATGTGGAGGAATTTGGATAACGTCGTCGCCAAATCGTAAACAGGCCCGTTGATATTGCCTTGGTGGATGTCGCTAGATATCGTTCCCGGCAAAACACCCTGCGGGAACGCTTTCTCCGCAGTCCGGAAAGAGAAGCTTCCGGCGCCATGGCCGACATCCAGCAGAATGCCGCTTTCGACAGCTTTACGCACTTCGGACAAAATGCGGTCACGGTCATCAAGGATCCCCCCTGCACGGCCGTGGTAACTATGAGTAATCAGATCTCCGGGCTTTAGCATCGTTAGAATTTTGGACAGCGGTGAATGTGTGTCGCCTATATGCGCCATCAGCGGCAGGCCAACGGCATCGGCCGCCTCCCTGGCCAAGCCGAGAGCCTGAAAATCGTTCTCACCGGCAATATTCCTGCTGAGACGAACCTTCACCCCTAAGATCACGTCGCGGTTCTGCTCAATCATGCGGATCGCGAGCTTGGGATTGGCGTAGCGTAAGTCCAACAATTCGCCAAACGGATTCCCGTTGGAGTAGGTGGACTGACCCACGACGGCGATATTAAGTAGTGCAAAGACCCGGGTTTCCACCATCCGAACGACGTATTGCCGGAACCCCGGGAACGTGTGGGCTCCGGCTGAACCTGCATCGACCACCGTAGTGGCACCCTTAGCAATGCAATTCGGGTCGGCGGGTATTCCCAGTGGGGCGACGCCGTCATAGACGTGCACATGCACATCGACCAGCCCGGGTGTCACGATCATTTTCCTGGCATCAAGCACTTGACGGGCTTCGGATTCCGCAATTCCGCTGGCTATGCGTCTGACCTTCCCCTGACGAATCGCAATGTCTACATCCGCAGAAAGGTCTTGTGAGGGGTCGATGACATGCCCACCCCGGATCAGGAGATCGTATTGCGGGGAGGCGCCGGTTTGCTGAGCGAGGAGCGGTCCGGTTTGCTCATAGAGAGTGCATGTCAAAGAGGGAAGTAGAATACTCCGACCCAGGAACCGCCGACGAGACGTGAGTAGCATGAGTCCAAGGGTATTTCAGGCATTTGGCCTGTCGCAAGCTGAAATCGGCAACGTGTCCGCTGCGCACGAATTCCCGGCAGGCACACTATCGACACCGCGATAGAATTAAAGTAGTGCTACGCCGAGGCTTCCTGCTCCGTGTGCTTCTTGGCATCCCCTTGCTTGCCGAGACCGGGAAAGAGACCGTCCGTGGGACGCTCGTCCAGCAGGCCGGCCGGAAACCGTCGCTGCGAACGAAGGACGGCAAGACGGTCTTTCTCGACGGTGACGAGCCAACGCGCGGTGTATTGAACGATCCGCGGCTCGCCGGTTCCGATTTCGAGGCGCTCGGCCATTTCGAGTCGCCCGGGAACTTCCGGATCGACCCCATCCATCTTCGCGCCATGTTCGTCTACAAGGACGGCAAGAAGCTCTTCATCACTTACTGGTGCGAAGTCTGCGCCATTCGAACGTACACGCCCGGCAAGTGCTGGTGCTGCCAGGAAGAAACCGCCCTCGACCTCCGCGAGCACGACCTACCATAATGAGACCGCTCTACGCCGCTGTTCTGCTGACTTCCATGAACATCCAAGCCGCCGACTACTCCGCCCGGAAATTGACCATCGATTCCATCGAAATCGTGCGTCTCACCGATACCGCGCGAAATATCCAGGTATCGGTCGTGCCATCCATCGGCAACAACGCCTACGAGATGCTCGTCAACGGCAAGAACGTCTTCTGGACGCCGTTCGCCAATCTCGCGGAATTCAAAGCCAAGCCGGCGCTGTGCGCCAATCCGTTCCTGGCCCCATGGGCGAACAGAATCGACAAGGATTCCTACTTCGTGAACGGACGCAGCTACGGCTTCAACCTCGAGCTCGGCAACCTGCGCCGCGACCCGAACGGCAGGCCCATTCACGGCCTGCTGCTCTTCTCCGACGCCTGGGAAGTCGTCTCTCTGAAAGCGGACTCCACGGGCGCGGAAGTGACCAGCCGCCTGGAATACTGGCGCCACCCGGCCCTGATGGCCCAGTTCCCCTTCGCCCACACAATCGAAATGACCTACCGTCTGAAGGACGGCGGGCTCGAAGTGGAAACCGCGATCGAAAACCACGCCGCCGAACCGATGCCGGTTGCCATCGGCTACCATCCTTATTTCCGCCTCCACGACTCCCCGCGCGATCAATGGAAGGTGCACCTCGCAGCCCGTGAGCGCATGGTGCTTTCCGAGCTTTTGATCCCGACCGGAGAGCGAAAGCCCGTTGATCTTCCCGACCCTGTCTCTCTCGCAACGACGCAGTTGGACGATGTCTTTGGCGGCTTGGTGCGCGACGCGAGCGGTCGCGCGGCCTTCTCCGTCACCGGGAAGAGAGAGAAGTTGTCGGTGGTTTACGGGCCGAAGTACAACGTCGCCGTGGTTTACGCCCCGCCGGGAAGGGAGTTCATTTGCTTCGAGCCGATGGCGGCCGTCACCAACGCCTTCAATCTGGCGCACGCGGGCGCCTACAAGGAACTCCAGAGCATCCCGCCCCGGCAGACCTGGCGCGAAAGCTTCTGGGTCATCCCAGAAGGCTTCTAACTTGCTGAAAGACCCGCGCCACAAGCTGAAGCTTGTGCCACTGCGGGCCGTAAACTGTTGATTCTCAGTGGTGGCACAGCCTTTAGGCTGTGTCGGGCGTCAATGCCGGAGGGTCTTTCGGCACCCTGTTCAGCAATGCCCGCGGGTTCTTCGGCGCCTGTGTGGGCGAACGCTACTTCTTCTTCGTCGCGGGTGGCAGTCCAGCCGGTTTCGCCGGGGCTACTAGAACCGGCGGCGGAGCGGCGGCGGGCGCGGATGGGGCGGCGCTCGGCGCGTTCTTGTCGTACAGCGCGACGATGTCGTTGGTGATGTCGATCGTGTTGGAGGCGTACAGCACCGGCGTCTGCGGCGAACTCACGTCCACGATCAACGCGTAGCCGTTGTCGCGAGCGTACTTGTCGATCACCACCATCATCCGCTGCCCCAGCTCCTGGAGCACGCGGTCGCGGTCCTGCTCGAAGTCCGCCTGCGCATCCTCGGAAGCGCGGTTGGCCGAGCGGGACTTCTGGTCGATCTCGCGGATGAGCGTCTGCTTCGCTTCGTCGCTCATCGTGTTGCTGCCCCGGTTCAACTGGTCCCGCAACGCCTGGATCTCTGTCTGCCTTTTCTCGATCTCTTTACGGCGGGGATCGAAGCGGGCCTGAAGTTCGCCGGCTATTTTCTGCCCGTCCTTCGTGCTGATGATCGCGTTCTGGACGTGGATAATTCCCACCTTCGTCTGAGCCTGCTGCCCGTGCGCAAGGACGGCCGCGAAGGCCAGACAAGGCAATACATACACTCTGCTATGCACTGTGGACACTCCTGAAAGAAACACTCGATAGTACCATATCACGTCAGAACGTTCGGCCGATGGTGAACCGCCACGTCCGTCTCTTCTCGAAGAACGGGATTGGGCTGCCGTACTTCTGTACCGCGTACAGGAACGTCTCCTCGTTCGGGAAGGCGGACCGGTCGAGAACGATCGGCGGTTGCAGGAACTGCTGCACCAGCGTGGGATTGTAGGCCCAGTACAGCCGGAATGGCGCATTGACCACCGGCATCAGTACCTGGAACTCGATGCCGGTCGACGTCCGAATCTTCTGGGTCCCCGGCGCGATCACCGCCCGCTCGTTGAAGCCCGCCTGCGGAAACTTGGAGTTCAGTTCGGTCACCCGGCCCGGATTGAGCGCCAACTGCGCCGGACGCGAAATCTTGTTCAGTCCCGTGTCGAAGAACGCCGCCAGCGTTACCGGACCGACGATCGGAATCCGGTACTCTACGTTGCTGACCGCCTGCGTGTCGCCGCCTGGAAAAATCAACTGGTAAATCGGAATCGATTGCGTGACGGTCGTGTACACTTCCTTGCCGTCCTGGATGACCTTTTGCGTACGCGCGGACCCGTCGTTGTTCAACACCGTGATGCCCGCCTCGCTCGGCACGAAACCCATCGGGCTGACGCCCCAGATGTCGAAGCCGCGGATGTCTTGTTCGCCGCCCATGTAATACCGGCTGAACGGGGGCGCGAGCTTTCCGCCGTACCCCGTCAGGAAGCTGCCGAGCACGCGCATGCCGAGGACGTGTCCCTTGAACAGGGCCGGACGGAAATAGGTGGCGGTGATCGTCGGACGGATCAGGTTCACGTTGCCGCCCATAAAGCTGCCCGCGAATTCCGTGGCGATGTACAGGCTCCGGCCGCCCGTGGGCGTGATCGGGTGGTTCACCGTGTTGTAGGAATACGACGGGATCAATTTGCTCGTGACGATTCCGGTGAGCGAGTTCGGGCCGCCGAGGCCCTGGAAGTTGTAGTACCGGAAGTACGACGAGGAGGTATCGTTCAGCGTGGTGATGTTCGACTTGTCGTAACCGTAGGTGAGCCCGACACGCGCGAACGAGCGCTTCAGCGGGTAGCTCGAATAAACCGTAAAGCCGTGGCCGTTCGAAATGTAGTTCAGAAGGTTGCCGGTTCCCACCGCTTCGAACAGCGGAATCAGGTTTCGTCCGGACAGCAGCGAGACCTCGCGCGCCTGGTCGAAGTTGAATCGCTGCGTGTAAACCGTGAAGCCCACCTGCATCGGCCGGTCCAGGAAGTAGGGCTCGGTGAAGCCGAAGGTCACCGCTCGTAACCGGTCGCCGAGCTGCGCGTCCAGGCTCAGCGTTTCGCCCAGGCCGAGGAAGTTGTTGGTCGCATAGTTGAATCCGACGAAGCTTCCGGCGATGCCCGACACGCCGCCCTGAAGACCGACCGAGTTCTTGCCGCGCTCCTTCACCTTCAGCGTGATGTCCACCGTGTTCGTCCGAGTGTCGCGCTTGATGTCGGCGGCCTCGTTTTCCTTCAGCACCTCGAAGTACCCGAGCTGGTTGAGCCGCAGAATGCTCAGCTCCCACAATCTCGTGCTGAACATGTCGCCCTCGTCGACCAGCAACTCCCGGCGGATCACCTTGTCGCGGGTGGTGGTGTTCCCGGAAAAGTCGACGCGGCGGATAAAGAACTGCTTGCCCTCGTCGATGTTCAGCGTGAGGGTGATTTTGTCCGAGTTGGGGAGGATGTTGAAGTCGGGCTCGGGCACGAAGTCGATGTAGCCGAACTGGCCATAAAGCTTGCGCATCTCCTCCAGGCCCTTCCGCAGCTTTCCGGTGGAGAAGACGTCGCCCACTTTCATCTGGAACAGTTGCTGCGCCAGCAGGTCCGGCGTGCGGAACAGTTTCATGCCGACGAAATTGATCTTGTTCAGTTTGTACTGCGGGCCTTCTTCGACCGGAATCCTCAGGTCGGCGCGCTTGCCCGGTTTGTTCGGGTAGAACAGCGGAATCCGGAACCACCCGCCGCCGACGTCGCGGATCTTTACCTCATGCTCAAGAGCCTTCGCGGTAAAATACCCGCGCTCCTGATAGTAGTTCCGGATCATCTCCTTGTCCTGCTCGAGCTTGCTCAGGTCATAGGCCTTCGAAAAGAGACTCTCGAACAGGATCGATTTCGGGATGCCGATGGGGCGCAGGTTTTTCATCGCGCGGATCACCGCGCGGTCGTTGAAGACTTTGTTGTTCTCGATGTCGATCTTGCCGACCTTTACCTTCGGCCCTTCCTTCACCTTGAACGTCACCGACAGCGAAGACGGCGGGATCTGCGTGATCTCCGGATTTACTTCGGCGAACTGGCGTCCGCGCTCGGCCAGGTACTCCTGCAGCACCACGCGGGCGCGTTGCACCTTGTTCGGATCGTATTGCGATTCCACCGTCAGGCCGACGCGTCGCTCCTTAAAACGGTCCAAAACCTCCGAGACCGTCACCGACTTCATTCCGTCGTACTTGATCGAGCGGACAATCTGACGTTCCACCACAACGTACCGCACGATCTGGCCCGCCTTGCCGGGTTCTATTTCCAGACGAATGTCGTCGAAGCGCCCGGTGTTCCACAGCGCCATGAAATCGCGGCGGAGCGCGTCTTCCTCGATCCGGTCGCCCCGCTTGGAGAAAATCATCGCGCGGAGGGTGTCCTGCGGGACCCGTCTCGCTCCGCGGAACTCGATTGCTTCGATGACGTCCTCGACTTTCGCGGCCGGGGCCGGTTCGGCGGCGGGAGCCGGAGCCTCGAACGGTGACGGAGGCTTCGCCGGTGGCGGTTGCTGGGGCTTTGCCTGCTCATCGGGAGCCCCTTGGACCGCTTCGAAGGGACTCTGTTTCTTTGGAGGGGCCGTCGGAGGCTGCTGTGCAGGTGGCTGTTGCGCGGCGCCGGCCGCGACACTGATCCCACACACGCATACCACGACGGCGCCCAGGCGCAGACGCCTGCCAAACATCATCTAGACGCGGTTCCTTTCCACTCTGCGCCTCAATGGAGACGCACAAGACTACTCTCTGGTTTCACGCAGTTCTGAAACGATCTACTGGCGCAGGTCGTGAATCCTTATTCTAACCCGAACGCCGGGCCGG
>JAEHDI010000069.1 GCA_016880505.1 Bryobacterales bacterium
CAACGCAATACTGTCCGCTCACCGCGTTACCGTCCAGCAACTCACTGCCACGGCAGCCTGACCCGCAGAAATCTTTCCTTGCGAAGAAGAAATGCAGATGCTGTAGTACGCGAGCTTAGAAGTTTTGAGCCCGGTTCCAGTGGCCTTCGAAGAGACCTCTCATCGCCTCGCCGAGGCCGGGATGATTGAACACAACCGAGGTCCAGGTTGGCTTGGTGATTACCGGATCGAGCAGCGCAATCAAACCCTGGGAGCTATCGAATAGCGCGAGTTTCATCGGAAGGGACACAGCCTGCCGTATCTCGACGCCGGCGGCCTGGTATTCACCGAGCCGCTGCCGGTGATCCTCGTTCAGCGCGCCAGCCTCCAAAAGAAGACGGCAGGCGACACCGCGCCCGCGGGCCTCGCGTACGAGTTGTTCGTCGAGCGGGTCCACCGCGTAAGGCGGCCTTGAAAATTCAAGATATTCGCGCTGCACTTCAGCGAGCATGCGGCGGTATTGCGTGGCGGTTTGCGTCGGCTCACTCACGATTTGCAGGAAATCGAGGGTGCCGCGCCCGCCCTTCACCTCACAGTAGGCGGTGTTGAGGTCCTCGGTGAGGCCCGCCGCCATGCGTCCCTGCTCGGTAAGTTCGTGTTCGAGTTGATTGCGCTTGCGGGCCAGGTAGCCGGGGATGGCGAGACTTGGCTCCACCGCCGAGAACAGCTTGGTTTTTTCCTGAACGACCTGAGCAAATCCTTTCTCGACGAGGCTGTCTAGCACTTCGTAGATCTTCTGCCGGGGCACATGGGCGCGAGCGGCCAGTTCGAGCGCCTTGAACCGGGGATGACCCACCAGCACCAGATAGGAGCGCGCTTCGTAGGCGTTGAGGCCGATCTGCTGAAGCCGCCGCCAGAACCGTTGGAAGTCAATCGCAGGAAGTTCTTCGTTCATTCAAGCCTCAGACCATTCACGATAGCAAACAGCCGCACTCTCGGGTGGGGGTGAAGGGGAGGCAGTCTGATACAATCACGGGTAAGAGCACTCTGGGGGTGCAACAACATGACCGCGCACTGGGACCTCCCGCATACACTCGGCGCACTCCGGCGCAGCGAGTTTTCCGACGAGCGGATCGGGCGGCGCAGCGTGAAGGACGAACTGCGCGAGAACCTGATCGAGCGATTGCGGACGGGGGAGACGCTGTTCCCCGGCGTGGTCGGCTACGACGACACGGTGATTCCGCAGATCGTCAACGCGCTGCTTTCGCGCCAGAACTTCGTGCTGCTGGGACTACGCGGGCAGGCCAAGACGCGGATTCTCCGCATGCTAACCGGCCTGCTGGACCCGGCGACGCCCTGTATCGCGGGGTGCGAAATCCACGACAGCCCGTACCGCCCGATTTGCCGCCGCTGCCGGAATCTGGTCGAAGAGATGGGCGAGGAGACGCCGATCGCCTGGATGGAACCGGAACAGCGATACGTCGAGAAGCTTGCGACGCCCGACGTAACGATCGCCGACATGCTCGGGGACATCGATCCCATCAAGGCGGCGCGCCAGGGCCACGACATCTCCGATGAGCTGACCGTCCACTACGGGCTGTTGCCGCGAGCCAACCGGGGCATCTTCGCGGTGAACGAACTGCCCGACCTCGCGGGCAAGATCCAGGTGGGGTTGTTCAACATCATGCAGGAGGGTGACGTGCAGATCAAAGGCTACCCCGTCCGGCTGCCGCTCGACCTGCTACTCGTGTTCACCGCGAATCCGGAGGACTACACTGCGCGCGGCAAGATCATCACACCGCTTAAGGACCGTATCGGGAGTGAAATCCGGACGCATTACCCGCTTTCCGTGGAGGACGGCCTGGCGATCACCCGGCAGGAGGCCTGGGTTCAGCGCCCGGCAGCGGTGAAGGTAGAGGTGCCGGCCTACATCGCTGAGATTGTCGAGCAGCTCGCGTTTATGGCGCGCGAGGACAAGCGGATCGACAAACGATCCGGCGTATCGCAAAGGCTGCCGATTTCGGCCCTGGAGAACGTGGTTTCGAACGCAGAGCGGCGCGCGTTGCGATCCGGCGAGGAGCTTGCCGTGCCGCGCGTCCTCGACATTTATGCGGCGCTGCCCGCGATCACCGGCAAGCTCGAACTGGAGTACGAGGGGGAACTGAAGGGAGGCGAAACGGTGGCGCGCGAACTGGTGCGAATGAGCGTCGCAAAGGTCTACACGACCTACTTCGATGGCGCGAACGTGTCGGCGATCGTCCAGTGGTTTGAGCTGGGCGGGACTCTGAAGCTGGACGAGCTCGCCTCATCGCGCTCGCAGGTGACTCAACTTGGGTCCATTCAAGGACTGATGGACAGAATCGGGCTGCTGGGAATTCGCCCCGGCGCCGAAGACGCCGAGCGCGCTTCCGCCGCCGAGTTCATTCTCGAGGGTCTGTACGCCCACCGGAGGATCAGCCGCACAGAAGAGCGCGGCTTCTTCGCGGAAGAGAAGAAACGCGAACCGATTCCCCCGGAGCCTGGCCGGCGTCCCGGCAATCGCAGGCAATTCAACTGAAGGGAGGCGCCCGTTGAGATCGATCCGGTATTCGCGCTACACCGGCGAGGATTTCGGCATCAGCGCCGAGGATCTGCTCAGCGCGCTTTCGGACTTCTTTCTTCGGAGCGGCTTCCAGCACGATCCCTACTCCTTTCAGGAATGGAACGAGAGCAGCCTCGAGAACCTCAAGGAGGCGATCCGGCGCGCACTCGAACAGGGAATGCTCAGCAACGACGACCGCTTCGAGCAGATGATGCGGGCACTCGAAAGCATGACGCCCGAGCAACTCGACCAACTGCTCGAACGGCTGGCACAGAAACTTGCCGACGAGGGCTATATCAACATCGAGCCACAGCCCGAAGCGCCGCGCGCGGGCACGCTCGGCGACGGCCAGAACGAGCAGCGAATCCGGGTGGAAGTGACCGACAAGACGCTGGACTTCCTGGGGTACAAGACCCTCAAAGACCTGCTCGGCTCGCTTGGAAAGTCCAGCTTCGGCAGGCACGACACCAGGGAATTGGCGACGGGCGTCGAGGCGTCCGGGGCGGCGAAGCGCTACGAATTCGGCGACTCTCTGAACTTGGACGTGTGCGCGACGCTGTTCTCGGCGATCCGGCGTGAAGGGCCGGGAGTGCCGCTGGCGCTCGAGTATGAAGACCTGCACGTCCACCAGGCCGAGTACCAGAGCTCGTGCGCGACGGTTCTGATGCTCGATTGCAGCCACAGCATGATTCTTTATGGCGAGGACCGGTTCACACCCGCGAAGAAGGTGGCGCTCGCGCTGGCGCACCTGATCCGCACGCAATACCCCGGCGACAGCTTGCGATGCGTGCTGTTCCACGACTCGGCCGAAGAGCTGCGGCTCAGCGAGCTGGCGCGGGTGCAGGTGGGGCCGTACTACACGAACACGCGCGACGGGCTGATTCTGGCGCAACGGCTGTTGCGTCAGGAGAAGAAGGACATGAAGCAGATCGTCATGATCACCGACGGGAAGCCCTCGGCGCTGACGTTGGACGACGGACGGATGTACCGGAACGCATTCGGACTCGATCCGCTGGTGATCAGCCGGACGCTCGAGGAAGTGAGCCGCTGCAAGAAGCAAGGGATACTGATCAACACCTTCATGCTGGCGAGCGACTATGGGCTAGTAGACTTCGTGCAGAAGGTGACAGCGTTGTGCCGTGGCAAAGCGTATTTCACCACTCCCTACACGCTCGGCGAGTACCTGCTGCTCGACTACATGAATCGGAAGACGCGAACGATTCATTGAGTCGAACATCCCGCTTGCTGGCGCCTGCGTTCGGACGGACAATCGTGGTCGAAGAGGTCGAATGACAGGCGCGCTCATTGCCGCAGTGGCTTTGGCAGCCCTTTCACTCGCGCACGCGCAGCCCGTGATCGACGCGGGCGGGGTGGTGAACAATGCGAGTTACCGGAAGGTCGGTACGCCGGAATACGGGATCGCGCAAGGGTCACTATTCGCGGTATTCGGGGAGAAGCTGGGGCCGGCGGACTTGTTCGTCGTTGGATCGTGGCCGCTTGGGGAGTCGCTGGCCGGAACGTCGGTCGAAGTCACAGTGGGCGAAGTCACACTCAAGGCGATTCCGGTCTATACGTCGGCGCGGCAAGTGGGCGCGGTGCTTCCCTCGCACACGCCGGCAGGAGAAGGGATGATCGTCGTTCGTTACGACGGCGAAACGAGCGCTCCGGCCTCGATCCGGATTGTTCCGCGCTCTTTCGGAATTTTCACGCAGAACTCAGCCGGCCACGGACCCGCGAATGCGCAGCAAGTCCGCGCGGACGCCAAGCGGCTGATGAACTCTGCGTCCGAGCCCGCGCACGCCGGCGAACTGATCTGCCTGTGGGGGACGGGGCTCGGGCCGGTGAGCGGAGACGAGGCGTCAGGGCCGCGACCGGGAGACATGGGCGTCGAGCTTGAGGTGCTCGTCGGAGACCGGCCGGCAAAGGTGGTTTACCGGGGCCGATCTGGGTGCTGCGCCGGCATCGATGAAGTCTACTTCCACGTGCCGGAAGGCGTGCAAAACTGCGCGGCGCCAGTCGTAGTCCGCATCAGCGGGCGGACGAGCAATATCGCGACCTTGGCGGTCGCCGATGAACGAGGAGTGTGCGGAAATCCGGCGCTTCGCGCGCCGTGAGGGGCACGCTCCGCCCCCTCACGGCTGCGTTTCCTCAGTCTATGCGCGCGCGCCGGCGGCAGCGGGCTTGCGGACCACGCCCAACTGCGTTAGCAGGCCGAGTGCGTCCCAGTTTGACCACCCTTCCACGATTTTCCCGCCGGAAATGCGGTCCAAGCTAATGCCGGTCACGGTCACCGACTTGCCTGTCGGGGCGATTCCCTCCAATTCGCCCTTGTGAGTTCCCGTCACCGTCCAGCGTGCGGCCACCGTGTCCCCCTGCTCGACGATCTGTTCGACTCGAAAGCGCGTATCCGGAAAGGCGGTTCTGTATTTCCGCATAAGCTGTTTCTGGCCCTGCGGCCCGTTTGAAATGTCAGGGTTCACAGGATCGTGGTGAACATAGCTGGCGGCGATGAGCTCATCGAACGCCGCTTCATTGCCGGAATTCCAGGCGTCGAAGTAACGCCGGACCTGAGTTTCGTTCATACCCATGTACAGCCCCTCCTTACCGCGATTGTACTGTGGAGGCCGTGGGGGCAAAAGTAACAACTTCAGTGGCGGTTAAACAGCCTGAACACAAGTAGTTACGGCCAGGGTCAGAGCAACTGAAGAAGGCCGTAAACCACCGGGATCGCAAACAGCGTGCTGTCAACACGATCCAGCCAGCCGCCGTGTCCGGGCAGGAGGCTGCTGCTGTCCTTCACGCCGGCGCCGCGTTTCAGGGCAGACTCCGCGAGATCTCCGATCTGTCCTGCGACATTCGCGGCGACGGCCACCAGAATCACCTGGAGCGGCGGCACTGACGGCAGAAACCAGCCGAGATAGAAGTAGCCGAACAGCGCCGACGCCGCAACCGATGCCGCGGAGCCCTCCCACGACTTTGCGGGACTCAATCTCGGGGCAAGTTTGTGACGGCCAAACGCACTGCCGAAGTAATACGCCGCCGAGTCGCCAATCCAGTTCAGGGCCAAGGTGAAGAAGAGCCAGTGCGGGCTGATCTGGCGCAGCCCGATGGTGAATCGCCAGCAGCCGAAGACGTAGACAATGCCGAGCAGAAACGCAGCAGCACCCGGCAGGGCCTTCGACAGCTCACGGGTGCGCAGCGCTAGCGTCAGAGCCAGCAACACCAGCAGCGTGACTAGAAGCAACTCGTGATCGCGCACGAGCAGGACCAGGAGCCCGGCGGCATAACCGGCCGGTCCAGGGGGATCGAAGCCGTGCCGCTCGACGATGCCGCGGTATTCGTGGAAGCAGAGTAGCGCGACGATGATGACAACGGCAAGGAACAGCCACTGCGGAGCAAAAAGAGCGACGTAGGCGATGGTGGGGATCAGCACCAGCGCGGTGACGAACCGTCTCATCGTGCGGTCGCGCCTACCCCAACGAAATGGCTCTCCCGGCTGGGAGAACCGCCGGCGGGACTCAGCCCACCAAACCGGCGGTCCCGCTTCTGATAGTCGAGAATTGCGCGGAGGAGCTCGGTGCGAGTGAAGTCCGGCCAAAGGGTGTCGGTCACGTACAACTCGGCGTACGCGATCTGCCAGAGAAGGAAGTTGCTGATGCGCATCTCGCCCGACGTGCGGATGAGCAAATCCGGGTCGGGCAGCCCGGCGGTGTAGAGGTGGGAAGCGATGGCGTCGTCGTCCACGATCAGACTATCCAGCCGGCCTTTGCGGCGGGCCTCGTCGAGGACGGCATTTACCGCATCCACAACCTCGTTTCTTCCCCCGTAGTTGATGGCCAGATTCACCTGAAGACCGCGGTTTAAAGATGTTGCCTGTACCGCCGCCTCCAATTCCTCGCGTGCCTGTGCGGGAAGCGCCTGGACGCGGCCGATGGCGGCAAGACGAATGTCGTTCCGCCGCAGGTTGGGCAGTTCCCGCCGCAGGTAGATGCGAAGAAGGCGCCAGAGCGTGTCAACCTCGGCCCGGGGCCGTTTCCAATTCTCGACCGAGAAGGCGTACAGGGTCAGCGCGCGAATGCCGAGTCGTGCGCACGTTTCCACAGTGACGCGCACAGGTTCCACGCCCGCCTTGTGGCCGGCCACCCGCGGCAGGTTGCGGCGCTTCGCCCAGCGCCCGTTACCGTCCATGATGACGGCGATGTGGGCGGGAAGCCGGTTCGGATCGATCGCCTCGGCCAGCGCCCAGTCCTTCTGGTCCGGCCGGAGGACTTCGAACAGAGCTTTCATGAAGTCAACACTCTATACTACACTGTCACCGCAGTTGTCCGACAAAATGGAGAACCTGACCAGGTCGTGCCTGGCGTTCGACCGGACGGGCGTTCCGAGGAACCAAGCGTCGCGTGAAATGTAAAGAGAAAGCACAATGAGCGAGCCTGCCGCCAGGATCTACGAGTTCGGTCCGTTTCGTTACGATTCCAGCCAGAGGCTGTTGTACCGCCAGGGCGAGATCGTGCCGCTCGGACCGAAATCGCTTGAAATGCTCCAGGCGCTCCTTGAGCGGAGGGGGATGGTGGTCGGGAAAGGCGAGTTGATGAAACTCGTCTGGCCGGACACGGTCGTCGAGGAGGTCGGACTCGCTCGAAATATCTCCTTATTACGCAAGGCGTTGGGAGATGAAACTGAAACTAATACTTACATCGAAACCGTGCCGAAGCGGGGCTATCGCTTCATCGCCGAGGTCATTCGGACGGGAGACAGGGAGCAGTCTTCCGCTCCCCGGCAGGCGAGGCGCGTCCGGTGGTGGGTGCTCCTGGCAGTGGTGCTGGTGGGTTTTGCCGGCATCATCTACTGGCAGTTCTATGCGCCCTCCCGGTACCTCCCCGAAGGATTCGTGAGCCTGGCTGTGTCGCCGTTCGAGACCCTGACTCCGGATGCCGAGGCCGACGCGTTTTCCCAGGGTTTGACCGAGGTGCTGGCAGCGGAACTGTCGAAGCTTAAAGGCGTCCATGTGATCTCGCCGAGCACGGTTCGAAGGTACTGGCGCTTCCGAATCTCCGCGGCGATGATGGCGCGTCTGCTCGGCGTCCAGGTAATTGTGGAGGGGATGGTTCAGCGAAGTTCGGACCGGCTGATGGTGACGGCGCAACTCACCGATGTCCACTCCGGGAAGCTGATCTGGGCGGAGAACTTCGCTGTCGCGGCGGCGGACCCGGCCGGCGGCCGAATGGCGATCGCCCAGGCGGTGGCTGAGCAGGCAGGCGCCCGGCTGGCTGTTCGGTGATCGTGGATCAGCGTGCTACACCTTCGGGCGTAAGTGGCGCCCTACTCCCCTGCCATCGGCGCGACGGTGGCGCGAAGGAACGCGAGCGTGAGAGCTGTCAGTCCGAGGAAGGTGCCGAAGGGAAGCTCATACGATGAGAAATCCTTCTTGCTCACCTTGATATAGACCAGCCCTACCACCGAGCCGACGAGCGAGGCGAGGATGATCGTCTGAAACGCACCGTGCACGCCTAGAAACGCACCGATTGCGCCCATCATCTTGACGTCGCCAAGGCCGAGCCCGGATTTGTGGCGAACTTTTTCGTAAAGGAAACCGACCCCCCAGAGCAGCCCGGCCGCTACCGCAGCTCCCAGTATCGATTCGGCCAGCCAGAGCCAACGGCCCGTAGTGAGCGGGTTCAAGAAGAGACCGGCAAAGACCACGTCCATCGGCACCACCAGCGCCAGCAGAAGTCCGGCGGCCGTCCCGCCGAGCGTGAATTCATCGGGAAGTATCCGCTCCTCGAGGTCACTGAACGCCAGACCGATCATCAGGGCCGAAAACAGGCAGACCTTGAGGGCCAGTAGGGTCGGACCGAACGCAAGGACGGAAAGTGCAAAAGCCAGAGCCGTCAGCGCCTCGACAATCGGGTATCGGAACGGAATCCGTGCTCCACAGTGCCGGCACCGTCCGCCGAGCAGCGTGTAGCTTACGAGTGGGACATTGTCGAACCACGCGATTTTGACATTGCAGGCCGGGCAGTACGACCGCGGCCGCACGATCGAAAGATCCTTCGGCAGCCGGTAAATGCAGACGTTCAGGAAGCTGCCGATCAACAATCCGGCGAGAAAAGCGATTACGGCCCCGATCATCTCAGCACCCGCTCGTAGATTTTCACCGTCTCGCGCACCATTTTCTCCACTGAGAACTCCTCCTGTACCAGCCGCCGCGCGCGCTCACCGAGTCGCCGGCGCAATTCCTCATCCTGCAGCAGCCTGTGAATCGCTTCTGCTATCTCCGCGGGCCGGTTTTCCACCAACAACCCGGTTTTGCCGTCCCGGACCGCTTCCGGCAACCCACCGACACGGCTTGCCACCACCGGAATGCCGGCCGCCATCGCCAGCAGCGCCGCCGAGCCCAGGCCCTCTTCCCGCGTGATGTAGACGAAGAGCGCGGCGCGGCGGAGATCGTCTTCCAGGTTCTCCGAGAAGTGTACACCGACGCCAGCCAGCGTCGCCGCAGCCTCGACCAGGGAGCGGCCTTTCATGGGATCGCGCGTCGCCGGGGCGACGACGAGGCTTCCCTGCCCCGACAGTTCGCGCACCGGCACACCGTCGTGGACGACCGAGACTTTGGCGTCCGGGACGCCGGCTTCGATCAGTCTGTCCCGTACGCGGTTGGAGATTGCGATGTAGTGGTCCGCCCGGCGGTATTTCCAGCGGGAGACGGCGGACCGCCGTACGGGGAACGCGACCCTACGGGCCACAACCAGTGGCTTCAAACCGAGCGCCGCCGAGAGAGCGTGCGAGCGCCCGTCGTGCACGTGCACCAGGTCAACGTCGCTCGCCAGGCGCCGGAGCGAGAGGATGCGGGAGAGTTCGACGCGGATGCCGGACGCCCGCGCCCTCACGGCCAGCTCGGAATCCTCCGGCGCTACCAGTACAGGCTCCCATTGAGAGGAAAGCAGCGCCTCCGACAGGCGCAGCACCTGCCACTGGCCTCCCTTCATTTCGCTGCCGGTGTCGACGTGGAGCACCCGCATCTCAGCTCATGTTCCTCGCCTTGGCGTACTTGACGAAGTTGTAGAAGGCCGCCATGTAGGCGATGGTAAGCCCTTCGATTCCGTCAAGGAAGCCGGCTTGAAAGACGTAGGTTCTCAAGAACGTCCACGGCGGATCGAGTAGCAGGTCCGCCAGTGTGACCTTCTTGCCGCGGGCGACGAGATCCTGGGCCGCGAGCGTGGTGTAACGTTCCATGCGCTTGAGGTGGGAGGAGATCGAGTCGCAGGTGAAGTGGAGCAGATTGTAGTCGAGGTGACCAATAGTCCCGCTCACGTTGACACTTTCATGGACGAAGTCCCCCGCCCACTGCGCGCGCCGGCGATCGTACAGACGCACCTTGCGGTCGGGGTACCAGCCCGAGTGCAGAATCCAGCGGCCGAGATACTGGGCCATGCGCGGCATGGTATAGGCGTCGAATTTCGGACCGGATTTCTTGATCTGCCAGATCTCCCCTTCGAGTGCTTCGCTCAGAGCTTCGTCGCCATCGATGGACAGTATCCAGTCGTAGCTCGCTTTTTCGGCGGCGAAGTTCTTCTGTCCGGCATAGCCTCGCCACGGCGATTCCACGATCCGCGCGCCGAGTTTGGCGGCGATCTCCATCGTCCGGTCCTGCGAGCCGCTGTCCACCACCACCACCTCGTCGCAACAGCGCAAACTCTCGATCGCCCGGGCGATGTTGTCTTCTTCGTTCAGGGTGATGATGGTGGCGGAGATTTTCATTGCCGCTCCGCTTCAGCCCCCACTCGTCTCGATTGGCGCCACCATAAAGGAGAGCACGAGCAGCGCCAGGGCGAGGACGCCCAGCCTCTTTCGAATCGGTCCGAGCTCGCTGTGATCGTACACCATCGGGTGCCGCATGCCGAAGAAAAACAGGATGGCGGCCCAGAGCAGCCACGGCCAGTAAACCAGGCCCATCGGGACGAGCGAGGCGACGAAGATTCTCGAGAGCAACCGGTGGCGCTCGCCGAAGAACGCGTACAGGATATGGCCGCCGTCCAGTTGGCCGATCGGCAGCAGATTGAGCGCAGTCGCGAAGACGCCCACCCACGCAGCCCGGGCGACCGGATGCAGCGAGATGTCTTGCGCAGGCACACCTGGAAACATGGCCCACTGAAAGATGTGGAAGATGGCGGGTGTTCCGAAAATCAGGTCGCCACGGGCGGCGAGCCCCGGCACCACCTTGGAAAGGGCCAGCCCGATCACGAGCGCCGGAAGTAAGAAGACATAGCCCGCGATCGGCCCGGCGATTCCGACGTCAAACAAGACCCTCTTCGAATAAATCGGCGCTCGAATGCGGATGAATGCGCCAAGGGTTCCGATAACCGTCGGTGACGGAAGAAAGTAAGGGAGGCTGGCGTCCAGGCGGTAATGCACGCAAGCCGAATAGTGTCCGAGTTCGTGCGCGAGCAGGATCACGAGGAGCGTCAACGAGAACGGCAGCCCGTCGATCCAGGCACGCGGATCGGTAAAGAGACGGATGTAGGATTCCAAGTCCTGCGAGACGTCAATGGCCGGCCGGTTGTGGCGAAAGTTGTAGGCTAGTCTGGCGCCGACCGCACTCGTGGTGACCAGAGTGAACAGAAAGAGCAGAATGTGCAACCAGTACCGGTGCCGGGTTCGGCTAGCGCTACGAAAGAAGTGGGAGAAGCCTCTCCCGTTTACGGCCTCCGGCGAACTAGGGGGTGACGGGAACTCATGCGCTGACACGAATTTGGCGCGTTAGAGCGACTGAAGCTCCTTGCCGGGCTTGAAACGCACGGCCTTTCCGGGGGGAATCGCGACTTCCGCACCCGTACGGGGATTGCGACCGATTCCGGTTTTTCGAGGGCGGACATTGAAGATCCCGAATCCGCGCAGTTCGATCCGTTCTCCCCTGCCGAGGGCTCGTTTCATACTCTCGAAGACGGTCTCTACTGCCATCTCCGCCTTCGTCTTGGTGATGCCTGTGCGATTGACGACTTCGTTGATGATGTCCAGTTTGATCAAGGGAACCTCCCGCGTCGAGAAGCGGTGTCGAACAATATGCCGCGCGTCGCGCTGCACGCGGCAAACTAAATGATATGATTAGGGTTACATCAATGTCAAGTGCGCTGACGCACAAGCGTGCATGAAACTGCCGTCCGCCGATAAGGATCAATTCCGCCGCGCCTGCTCGAAATTCGCCACCGGAATCACGGTCGCCAGCGTGATGGGCGTCGACGGCGCGCCACACGGGCTAACGGTTAACTCCTTTACTTCCGTATCGCTTACGCCGCCACTGGTGCTGTTCTGCATCGACCTCGGATCGGGTGTCCTCCGTCACTTCCGGCCCGCGCGCTTCTTTGGTATCAACGTCTTGGATCAGCACCAGCGTTCGGTGTCATCCCATTTCGCCCGGAAGGGCCATGATCGGTTTACCGGAATCGCGTGGCTGCCGGGGAAGACTGGTGTGCCGCTGCTACCCGGGGCGATCGCGACTCTGGAATGCAGGACGGTCCGGAGATTTGCCGCCGGCGATCACCTGGTGGTTATCGGAGAGGCCGTCACCGCGGCGGCGCACGAAGGGAAGCCACTTCTCTACTTCGCAAGCGGTTACCACGAGATTCCCTGAGGAGTTGAGGCAGAACGAAAAATGGCCCGCAGGGACGCGGGCCACGGGTCACTTGCCGGAATTCACAGTGCCTTTGCCGCAGCGAGGGCGGTGTCGTAGTTCGGATGGTCGCCCACCTCCTTCACGTATTCGACGTGACGGATCACGTTGTTCTTGTCCACAACAAAGATCGCGCGGCTCTCAATGCGCAACTCCTTGATCAGCGTGCCATAGGCCGCGCCGAAGGAACCGCTCTTGTGGTCGGAAACCATCTTCACCCGATCCACGCCGAAAGCTCCGCACCACCGCTTCTGCGCGAACGGAAGGTCCATGCTGATCGTGTACACTTCGACGTTCGGCAACTTCGCCAGCTCGTCGTTGAAGCGCTTGGTCTGCGCGTCGCAGACCGGGGTATCAAGGGAAGGCACAACGCTGAAAATCCGGACCGAATTGCCGGTCTTCGCCAGGTTGACCGCGCTCAAGGTGGTGTCCACCACCTCGAAGTCCGGCGCCTTGTCCCCTGCCTTCAGCGCGGGACCGACCAAAGTCAAGGGATTTCCCTTCAGAGTTGTAGCTCCTGCTCTCTCCATCTGTCCTCCTGAATGTGTTGATTGGTTGAAGTGCTGGTTGCGTATTATTTTAGCAACTCCGAGAGCTGCTCCGGCTCGGTCACCGGTAATTTGCAGGTGAAGTCCTCGCACACATAGGCGGCTGCCTTCCCGTCGACCGGCCTCATGCCGGCGATGGCGGGGACGTTGCGCGACAGCGCCTCCCGGACCTCGTCAGAATGTACAAGCAACACGACCTTGTTCGGATCGAAGCGCCGGCGGATGGCCTGCAGCAACGCCAGCGTGTCCGCAGCGTCGCGGGCGCCGGCGACGACGATCTGCCTCTGCTTCGCGAGGTAATGATCGAGCGTCACAAGCATTTGCGGGATCCCGGCGGGCATCGCCTGTAGCCGCGAGGCGAAGGCGAGCAGCGTTTTTTCGGCCGCGACGCGAAAATCGTCCCTGCCCGCCATCTGCGCGAGGCGGAGCAGATTCAACGCGGCGATCGAATTACCGGAGGGCTCGGCGCCGTCGTAGTCGTCCTTCATTCGGAGCAGCAGGCTGGCATCGTTGTCGGCCGTACTGAAGAAGCCGCCGTGTTCGGGGTCCTCGAACCACTCACCGATCTCTTCGGCGAGCCGCTCGGCCGTTTCCAGATAGCGGAGCTCGAAACAGGTCTCGTACAGGTCGACAAGAGCCTGCGTGAAAAACGCGTAGTCGTCCAGGAAGCCGGAGATGGCCGCCTCGTCATCCCGATAGCGCCGCATGAGGACGCCGGTGTGGCCGTCGAACAGCCTTCCCAGGATGAAGTCCGCCGCACGGCGCGCCGCCGCCAGGTAGCGAGGTTCGTCGAGCACTTGCGCTCCCAATGCGAACGCAGAGATCATCAGCCCGTTCCATGCCGTCAGAATCTTGTCGTCCAGGTGAGGGCGAACCCGCTTCGATCGCGCCTCGAGCAGCACGTTCCTCGACGCGGCAAGCGACGCCAGGACTTCGTCCACGTCCACCCCAAAGCGCGCGGCGACCTCGGCGGCGGTTCGAGCCTCGTACAAGATGTTTTTACCGGTGAATTCGTCCTGCGGATCTTCCGCGACGTTACCCGTTTCCTGGACGCCATAGGCGTAGCAGAACCATTCCGCCGCCGGGCTTCCCAGCCGCGCGGCAATCTCGTCCTGGGACCAAACGTAGAAGGCGCCCTCGCCTTTCACGTCCGGCTGGGCGGGGTCGATCACGCTGTCCGCGTCCTCCGCCGAATATAAGCCGCCTTCGGGATGGGTCATGTCCCGTAGGACATACTCAAGTACGTTCCGCGCAACCGCCGCGCATGACGCCTGACCGGTAATCTGAAACGCCTCGAGATAGGAAGTCGCCAGTTGCGCCTGGTCGTACAGCATCTTCTCGAAGTGAGGCACGAACCAACGGTCATCAACTGAGTACCGATGGAATCCTCCACCAAGTTGATCGTTCATTCCTCCGCGCGCCATCGCCTGAAGCGTCTTGAGCACCATCTCAAGGGCCTCGTGATTCCCGGAACGGGCGTAGTAGCGCAGCAGGAAGTTGTGGACCGACGGCCGAGGGAACTTCGGGGCGCCGCCGAAGCCGCCGAGATCGGGATCGAAGATCCGGCGGAAGGCGTGGTATCCGCTTTCGAGCGGGCCGTCGTTCAAGAATGCCGCAGACGGCGCTACCTCGGACTGCTTCCGGAGTTCCTCGACAATCGCCACGCCGGACTCGACCAGCCTGGCTCGATCCGCCCGCCAAGCCTCCGCAATGCGCTGCAGAATAAACGCGAAGCCCGGGCGCCCGTAGCGGTTGTCGGGAGGAAAGTACGTGCCACCGAAGAACGGCTTCAGGTCCGGCGTGAGCCAGACGGACATGGGCCAGCCGCCGCTGCCCGTCGTCGCCTGAACGAAGAGCATGTAGATGCGGTCGACGTCCGGTCGTTCCTCGCGGTCCACTTTCACCGGGACGAAATGCCGATTCAGGATTTCCGCGATCCGATCGTCCTCGAACGATTCTCGTTCCATGACGTGGCACCAGTGACATGTGGAGTAGCCGACTGACAGGAAGATCGGCTTATCCTCGTAGCGCGCTACGTCGAACGCCTCTTCGCCCCAGGCGTGCCAGTCCACCGGATTGTGGGCGTGTTGAAGCAGATAGGGACTCTTCTCCTGTGCGAGTCGGTTTGTGTGCATTGCCCCCGAAGCTACCTGGCGCCGGCCGTCCAGGCGGCCTGATCCGGCAAGTAGCGCTCCTCTCTGAGTTTGTCGAGCACGGCGGCGAGCTTGTCGCGAGCGGAGTCGGGCATCGGCCCCACCGGACGCCGGCACCTCCCCACGGGCATTCCGGCCATGCTCATCGCCTCTTTCACCACGGAAGGAAAGGTCGCCAGCGCGAACGCCTTCCGAAGGGGTTCCACCAGCGCCTGCAAGCGCGCTGCTTCGTCCAGGTTTCCTGCCGCGAACGCGTTGTGAAGGTCCACGAACGCCCGTGGTACGACGTTCGCGCAGGCCGTGACGGCGCCGACGGCTCCCAGTTTCAGCGCCTCCAGGATCATGTGGTCTCGCCCGATGAACACCGCCAGCTTGGCCGAAACCCAATCCGGCATGAGGTCCAGCCTGCCGCTCGAATCTTTCAGCCCGACGAAATTCTCGGCGGAGGCGGCTACCCGCCGCAAGATCAGCGGCGTGAGCTCGACGCCGGTGCGCTCCGGGATGTTGTACGCGAGTACCGGCAGGCGGACGCTGCGGCAGACCTCGACGTAGTGGTCCACAAGTTCGTCGGCGGACGGCTTGAGATAGTACGGCGTGATCACCACGATGTAGTCGACGCCCTCGCCCTCAGCCTTCTCCGCGAGACGGATGGTCTCTCGCGTGGTGACGGCGCCGGCGTTGGCGTAAAGAGGAACCCGACGGTTCACCGTCTGCACGCAGAAGCGAGTCGCCACCGTGCGTTCCTCTTCGTTGAGAGCGAAGAACTCGCCCTGGCCACCAATCACGAAGAGCCCGTGCACGCCGCTCGCAATCAGGTATTCGATGAGGTGCTGCCACGCGGTGTAATCTATGGACTCGTCCTTACGGAACGGCGTCACTACTGCCGGAATGATCCCCCGCATCCCGCTGGCAGGCATGTCCTTATTCTAGCCCGCATTTCCCACCAGCGATCTACTGGGCACGACCGTGGTAAGAAACGCGGGCTAGCCCGCCTCGCCTCAAGGCCCACCCGCTGTTATGATTCCTCTGGTATGAACTACTACGAGCGGAACCGCGATGCCTTCCTGAAGGGACTCATGGAGTTCCTTCGCATCCCCAGCATCAGCACCCTCCCCGAGAACAAACCGGATATCCAGCGTGCGGCGGCTTTTGTCGCCGCGGAGCTCCGTGGGGCCGGCATGCAGCAGGTCGAGATCATCGAGGGTCAGGGCCACCCGTTGGTGTATGGCGAGTGGACCGGCGCTCCGGGCAAGCCGACCCTCCTGATGTACGGCCACTATGACGTCCAGCCGCCAGACCCGCTCGAAGAGTGGAAGTCGCCTCCGTTCGAGCCGACCCTCCGCGGCGACGACCTGTTCGCGCGAGGCTCGAGCGACGACAAGGGACAAACGTACATCCTGATCAAAGCCGTGGAGGGGCTCCTCAAGACGGAAGGACGGCTGCCGGTCAACGTGAAATTCCTGATCGAAGGCGAAGAGGAGGTAGGCGGCGAGCACATTGAGGCTTATGTGTCGAGCAAACCGCCTCGCCTCAAAGCCGACGCCGCCGTCATCTGCGACACCGAGATGTTCGCTCCGGGCCTGCCAACCCTTTGTGTCGGCCTGCGGGGCATCGTTTATCTGGAACTCGACGTCCGTGGCGCGGACCACGACCTGCACTCCGGATCGTACGGCGGCGCGGCGCCGAATCCCTTCCAAGCGGTGGCTGAGATTCTCTGCGCGCTGAAGGACCGCGAGGGGCATATCCTGATCCCGGGATTCTACGACCGTGTCCGGCCGCCGAGTGCGAAGGAGCGCGAAGCCTGGGCGCGGCTGCCGTTCGACGAGGAGGAGTATAAGCGGAAGGAAGTCGGCGTCACCGAACTTGTGGGCGAGCCGGAGATCCCGCTGTTCGAGCGACTCTGGGCGCGTCCAACGCTCGAAGTTCACGGCATCCGCGGCGGCTTCACGGGAGAGGGCGCCAAGACGGTGATTCCCGCGCGGGCCGTCGCCAAGATCAGCATGCGCCTTGTGCCGGATCAGCGGCCCGAAGAAGTGCTGGAACAGTTCACCCGCGCCGTCACGGCGGCCTGCCCACGCGGCGTGACCGCAGAGGTACGAAACATCCACGGTGCGGCCGCGTCGCTGGTCGACACGGAGAGCCCCTTCATTAAGGCGGCGGCTGAAGCGTTGTCGGAGAGCTTTGGCAAGGAGACCGTGTACATCCGCTCGGGCGGCTCGATCCCGATTGTCGGGCTGTTCGACCGGTTCCTCGGCATACCAAGCGTGCTGATGGGCTTCGGCCTGCCGGACGACAACTTGCACGCACCGAACGAGAAGTTCCACCTGCCAAACTTCTATCGAGGTATCGAAGCGGTGGCGAAATATCTGGAAGTTCTAGGGAGGTAGCCCTTGAGATTACGACGTCTGCCCGTTGTGTTTCTCGCCTGTGCCCCGTTGTTCGCACAGGGGAAACTCGAAGTCACGGTCCGCGACAGCGACACGGAGCGCGTGATACCCGCCCGGGTCTACCTTGTTGACTCCAAGGGAGAGCTGCAGGTACCTCCGGGCGCCATCACGTACAAGAAGTACAAGGAAGAGCACTTCATTACGAGTGGGCGCTTCGAGGTAAAGCTGCCGGCCGGAGAATACACGCTCACCGTTGAGCGCGGCCTTGAATATCGTCCGCGGACCACGAGCGTCCGTATCGCTAGTGGCGTGGAGAAGGTCGACGTGGCTCTCAAGCGCTGGATCCCTATGAACAAGCTCGGCTGGTACTCGGGCGACCTCCACAACCACCGCAAGATCGACGAAATGCCGCAACTTCTCCTCGCGGAGGACCTGAACCTCGCGCCGACGCTCACCGACTGGATCTGGGAGGACAAGCCGGTCTCGCGCCCACCCCAGACGACAGAGGCAATTCGCCGCGTGGACGCCACGCACGTCTTCAGCGTGCTGGACAAGGAGGTCGAGCGGCTCCAGAAAGGCCCCGGCGCGATCGA
>JAEHDI010000570.1 GCA_016880505.1 Bryobacterales bacterium
GTAGATTCCGGCGGCAAAATCTATGTGACCGACGTGAAGGGCGACCGGCCGCGTATCCAGGTGTTCGACCGCAACGGCAAGTTCCTGAAAATCTTCGCCGAGAAAGGAACCGGACTGGGGCAGATCCTGCGCGGGTACGGGCTTGCCTTTGATCGGACGGGCCGGCTGTTCGTCACGGACGTCGACAATATGCGCGTGAGCGCGTTCGCGCCGGATGGCACATTCCTCTTCCACTGGGGGAAAGACGGGATCAACCCCGGCGAGTTCAACGCGCCTCACGGCCTGTTTATGGATTCCAACGACGACGTATTCGTCAATGGCTACAATGGTCCGACGCAGAAGTTCACCTTCGACGGCCGCTTCCTGCTCGCGTTTGCCTACGGCGACCCCCAGACGGATTGGTGTACTTCCATAGCCTCACCGGCGACAAATGGGGGAACGTTTTCGTGACGGTCCGCACGAAGGCGGGCTACGAGGGAGCGCTCGAAAGCAACGTGGGGAAGAAGGTCAGTATGGCGAAGTACAACAATAACGGCGACTTCATCTCGACACTTCGCCTTTCGGCCAGAGAACACAGCGAAAGCTGGTCGGTCGTGGATGGCGACGGCACGGTTTACGCGCTGTTCAACGGCAGGACCGAGTCCGGCGTCGAGATTTTCGCCGAGGAGTAGGGGTGCGGAGCGGATTTGACTTGAGATTCTCCGCTTCGCTATCCTGAGCTTTACTCTTGGTAGAGGCGCGGAAGCCATCAGTAGCCGGGCAGGCCGTTCCGGGGCGCTCCGGAGGTCCGGTGAAAGGGGCTGGAAGTTGAATCCGCCGAAGTCGCATCGGGAAGCGATCTCCGGGGCTACTGGGGGGTAAGGTTAAGACCTGCCCACTGTCATCCGTCGAAAGCGGATGGAGCGCTATCGGGAAGTGTAGAAACGCCGTTTCCTTCCTTTGCGGCTTCTCTCTCCCGCACTCCATCCAATAGAACGACACTTATGAACTTGTTTGAGCTGACGCGCACCCTGATCGACCTCGAATCGATTACCGGGAACGAAAGGCAGGTCGGGATTTTCCTTCACGACCTCCTCGCGTCCCTGGCTGCCAAACACGGCGGGCGGACCGAGTGCGTGGAAATCGAACCGGACCGTTTCAACGTGTTCGCGTGCTGGGGCGAGCCGGTGGTGACGATGTCGACTCACATGGACACGGTGCCTCCGCACGTGCCCAGCCGCGAAGACGGCGAGTCGATCTGGGGGCGGGGCGCGTGCGACACGAAGGGTATCATCGCGTCGATGATCACCGCCGCAGAACGGCTGCTCGCGGACGGGGCCTGCAACTTCGGACTGCTGTTCGTCGTCGGCGAGGAGCGCAACAGTGCGGGCGCGATGGCCGCCGCCCGGATGCCGCGGGGTAGCCGGTACCTGATCAACGGCGAGCCGACCGGGAACAAACTCGCGTTGGGATCAAAGGGAGCGCTGCGTTACGAGATTTCGGCGCAAGGCCGGATGGCGCACTCGGCGTATCCTGAGCTCGGCGAATCGGCGATCGAAAAACTGCTCGACGTCCTCCAGCAGCTTCGCGAAATGCCCATGCCCGTTGACCCGGTGCTCGGGCGGGGCACGATGAACATCGGAACAATTGCGGGAGGACGCGCGCCGAACGTGATCCCGGATTCCGCCAAGGCCGAGGTCATGATCCGGCTGGTGAGCGACCCGGGTCCCACGCGGGAGGCCGTTAAGGAAGCCGCTGATGGACGTGTGGAGGCGCGCGAAGTGCTCTGCATTCCTGCGCTGCAGCTCGGCTCGCTTGACGGATACGAGACCACTGTCGTCTCGTACACGACCGACATCCCGGCGTTCGAGGGTGCGTGGGGCACCCCGTTCCTGATCGGACCGGGTACGATCCACGTCGCACACACGCTCGACGAGCGCGTGCCGAAGGCGGAACTTGTGGAAGCGGTTGAGATTTATCAACAGATGGTGAGGCAACTCCTCGCCAAAGAGTAGGAAGCGTAATGGAACGAAAAATCCAAGTCGGAATTCTCGGCGCCACCGGGATGGTGGGCCAGCACTTCGTCAAGTTTCTCCAGAATCATCCGTGGTTCGAGCTGACGTGGCTCGGCGCGAGTGACCGCTCGGCGGGCAAGAAGTACAAGGAGGCCTGCCAGTGGCACCTCGGCGGGGTGACGCCGGAGACGGTGGCGGACGTGATCGTCGATGAATGCAAGCCGGGCAACGCGCCGAAGCTGCTGTTTTCAGCGACGGACGCCAGCGTCGCGACCGAGATCGAGCGCGCGTTCGCCCAGGCGGGGCACGTCGTCGTCTCCAATTCGCGGAACCACCGCATGGAGCCGGATGTGCCGCTGCTGGTTCCCGAGATCAACGCTGACCATCTGAAGGTCATCCCTGCGCAGCAGCGCCGCTGGGGTTGGACGGGACAGATCGTCACCAATCCGAACTGCTCGACGGTCGTGTTGACGATGGGGCTGGCGGCTCTCAAGCCGTTCGGCATCACCCGCGTGATTGCCACTACGCTCCAGGCGATCTCCGGCGCCGGCTA
>JAEHDI010000571.1 GCA_016880505.1 Bryobacterales bacterium
CGACACCACCCGCCTCGACTCACGCGCGCATCAGCCTGAGAAACAAGAAGTCGCTCGAACAGGTTCACGTCTGTCTCGGTGTTCCCTGCTACCCGCTGCCGCACGAAGGGCGATACGTCTCTTATGTTCTCAACGCCTTGCTCGGGGGAGGTATGAGTTCCCGCCTGTTCCAAAACATCCGGGAGAGACGCGGTCTGGCCTATTCCGTCTTCTCCGAACTGAGCGCCTACCGGGACACCGGGTGTCTCTCCATTTACGCTGGGACCTCGCTTGAAACCTGCCGGCAGGTGATCCACCTGATCATCGAGGAGTTCACGCAGCTCAAGCAGGAACTGGTCGGCGAGGAGGAACTCCGCCGTGCGAAGGATCATCTCAAGGGCTCGATGATGCTCGGCCTTGAGTCGACGTCCAACCGTATGGCGAACCTCGCGCGCCAGGCGCTCTATTTCGGCCGGTTCATCTCGATGGACGAAATGCTGAACAGCATTGAGCAGGTTACCGCGGCCGAAGTGCAGCAGCTCGCACAGGATGTCTTCGACCCTCGCCACATTGCGCTGACGGTGTTGGGGAACCTCGAAGGACTTCGAGTCGGGCGGGAAGAACTGGCCTGTTAGCACGCTGCGCATCCACTGCCCGGCGGGCCGGGGTACACTGTAGGCTTCAACCAATGCGCCGGCTCTCCCTCGCTGCATGCGCCCTGATGGTGTGCGCTGCCGCGGCCTATCCCGTCGATTTTGCGGCCCTCAAGCCCGAGGGGTACGTCAGCGACTTCGCGCGCGTCGTTGATCCCGGCTCACGGGCGAATCTCGAACGGTATTGCTCCCGGCTGGACGCGCAGACCGGCGCGCAGGTGGCGGTGGTTACTCTCTCCACGCTCGCCGGAGAGCCGATCGAAGACGTAGCCAACGATATGTTTCGCCGTTGGGGGATCGGCCAGAAAGGGAAAAACGAGGGCCTCTTGCTGCTGCTGGTGATCCAGGATCGCAAGATGCGCATGGAAGTCGGCTACGGGCTGGAGCCTGTAATCCCTGACGGTTTCTCGGGCAGCATTCTGCGGGCGATGAGACCGGCCTTGCGCGAAGGACGTTACGGAGAGGCCCTGACCGAAGCCGTGCAGGTTGCCGGCTCACGGATCGCGGAGGCGAAAGGCGTGAAGCTCGATACCACGCTCCCGCGCAGGACGCGTCCGAGCGCCTCTGAAATCCCGTGGCCGGTGATCATCGGCGGTGTAGTAATGCTCTTGCTGCTGCTGAACGGTGTGGGTGGCGGACGCCGCCGCGGGCGCGGTTCGGGCGCCGATCTGCTGTTGGCTATGCTCGCGGGTAACATGATGGGCCGCTCCATGGGCGGCCGTTCCAGTGGCGGCGGTTTTGGCGGATGGGACTCCGGCGACACATTCGGCGGCTTCGGCGGCGGAGATTCGGGCGGAGGCGGCGCCTCCAGCAGTTGGTAATCTGGTGATCGGATGGAACGCGTTCTGAATCAGTTGGTGGAGCGGCTGCGGAAGACCTACGACGACCGCCTGGTGTCGGTGGTGCTCTATGGCTCTGCCGCGGTGGGCGACCATCACGGCCGGTTCTCGGACCTCAATATTCTCTGCGTACTCCGGCTGGTGACCTCGCGGGAACTGGCGGACTCGGCTCCGATCTTCCGCTGGTGGCGCGAACTCGGGAACCCGTCGCCGCTCCTGATGAGTCTTGACGAAGTACGAACGTCGACCGATTGTTTTCCGATCGAGTTCCATGACGTCCGCGGCCGTCACCGCATTCTGTCCGGCGAAGATGTCGTCAAGGACCTCGAAGTGGATACGTCGTTCTACCGGGCGCAGGTCGAACACGAGTTGCGCGCCAAAATGCTGCGGTTGAGGCAGAAGGCGGCCGGCGTTCTCGGCGATAAGGAACTGTTGCGGAGCCTGCTGACTGACTCGCTGTCCACTTTTTGCGTTCTCTTCCGCCATTCCTTGCTGCTTGCGGGTGTGGAATCCGGCTTTGAGAAGCGGCAGGTCATCGCGAAGACCCGGGAACGGTTCGGAATCGACCCATCACCCTTCGAGGCGATCCTCGATTTGCGCGAGGGTAAGCGGAAACCGCGTGACGTGGATCCTTC
>JAEHDI010000572.1 GCA_016880505.1 Bryobacterales bacterium
TCCGGAAGGTAGCCGATCGGGCGGCGGCTCTCGGCTTCGCGGGCGTCGCGGCCGAGGATGCGAGCGCTCCCCGAGGTCGGGCGGACGACCGCGAGCAGCATCTTCACGAAAGTCGTCTTCCCTGCTCCGTTCGGCCCCAGAAGTCCGAACGTCGTGCCGGCCTCGACCCGCAGCGAGACGTCTTCGACCGCGCGGATCTCCCCCCGGCGGAATAACGGTCGAAAAACCTTCGTAATTCCGCTGGTCTCGATGGCCGCGGTCACGCCCCCATTATGTCATTCCGGCCGATACAATACCCCCATGCAACGACCGCTATTGATCCTTACCTTTCTCCTCTTCCTTCCAACTCACGTTCCGGGCGCAACGTACTCGAAGATGGCCGGCGAATTGTGGGTCGCAGGGAATGATTCGTTTGAGATTGCCGTGAACCGGGCCTCCGGCACGGTTGTCCGTATGCTCGACAAGACCGGCAACGTCGATTACTGTCGCCAGTCGCTGCGGCGGGCCACCTCCGACACCGATGGCAACACCGGTATTGACTTCGAGATCGGTGACCGTATTGCGGGGCTGATCCTCTTCGACGAGCTGCGGGACCGCGAGTTCTCCGACCTCCGCGACCCCGGCACTGTATCCGCGCTGAAGGAGTCGCAGGACGGCGGCTCGGCTATCCTCTCGTTCAGCAAACGCTACCCGGGCGCCGAGTTCATGGTGATGGAAACGTTCCGGGTATCGGACGATCATCTCCGCTGGGACGTGCGTGTGCGCAAGACCTCCGGCGCGGACCGGACGATCCGCGTTGTCCAGTTCGCGCCACTGCCCCTCGGAACCTACGATGCCTGGGCGCCGATTGCCGACGCGCCGTTTTCCGTCAAGCCGTGGATTCCCTTCTCCATCGACTACGGGCAGTCCACTTCCGGAGCGGTCGGCGAGGGCCGCTGGCGAACCACAATCCCAATGATGGTGTTCTACTCAAAACGCGACAAGCGCGCGATTTCGTTCACTTCGCCGTTCGAGGTTCCCGCGGTCCGCATACGTTTCCTCTCGAGCACCGGCGCCGGCTCCGACTTCCACTGGAATTCACGCCAGTACCCGGCGCGTGAACGCCCGTACTTCCAGGTCGTCAATGAATACCTCGGCGCACGCGCGAACAAGGACGTCGAAGTCAGCCTCCTCGTTTCCGTCCACCCGGCGGACTGGCGGCCCGCGCTCGGCTGGGTCTACGAGAAATATCGCGATTACTTCGATCCGGATCCGGGCTTCGATCAGTGGGACGGCGCTTTCGTCTCGGGCTACCCGATGATGCGGGACACGCTGACCCAGGAAGAGATTCGAGCCGCGTACGCCGGCAAAAGGGACCGCGGTTCGCTGTGGGAGGAGTTGCACGGGCACTTCCCGTCGTACGGGCTCATGATTCCCGAGCCGGGCGTCGAGAAATGGACCAACGCATCCCATCCGCAGGACAACACCACACTGAGTCGGGAGAAGATCGCCCAACACTGCCGGCTCACAAAGGAGTTCGGCATCGGCACTTTCCTGTACTACAACGTCACCGAAGCGGAGCACTGGTACGCGACCGAGAAATTCCCCGAGAGCGTGGCGAAATCCGAGGCGGGAAGGCCGGTGGGGGCGTTCCGAGCCGACAAGTATCCGGACAGGCGCGCCTGCTGGCTGATGAATGCCGATCCGGTGACTCCCTTCGGCAGGCACATGATTCAGCAGGCAAAAGACATGGTGACGGCTTACCCCGAGGCGGCAGGCTTCTTCTGGGACGTTTACGGGCGGAGCTATATGTTCGATTTCGCCCACGACGACGGAATCACCATGGTCAACAACAAGCCCGCCTACTATCCCGAGTTCATGTTCCAGCGGCTCATGCGGGACCACGTCCGGCCGCTGCTGCGAAGCAAGGGCATGTGGATCACGGCGAATAAGCCGGTGACTGTCGTCAGTACCCGCGGACTCGACGGCATCATGACGATGGAGGACGCGCCGCGCGAAGACAGTCCGGCCTGGATCACCGCCCAGAGCTACCTCGGCCTGAACCGCCACGTCATGATCTTAGAGGCCGACGGGGGGAACGTCGAGATGATGTATCTCCACTGCCTGCGCTACGGAATGCTCGACACGGACTTGAGACCGACGCGGCGCCGGGGCGGGTCGTTAACGGGCGAAGAGATCGCCGGAAATCGCGACCTCGCGAAGAAGTACCGGCCGTTCATCGCAAGTCTCCGCGGCAAGAAATGGATCTTCCATCCCGAGGCGCTCGAACTGCCGCGCAACACCGAAGGCAACATCTTCCGCCTCAAGAACGGCAGTGTAATGATCACCATGGTGTCGGCGTGGAGGCATTTGCGGAAGGGTGAGGGTTTCAACACCGATCTCGAGGTTGTATGCCGCCTGCCGGACGCAGCCTCGATGAAGACTGCGCGCGTGACGGCTGTGGATCTCGACGAGTCCACAAACATCGAGCCACGCCGCGAGGGAGATACCCTCCGCATCACCGTGCCGAAACACGGCAAAGCGACGGTGATCCTGCTATCGCCCAGCGCCGGCTGAGCGGCCGCTGTCGCTTGGCACTTCGAGCTTGATGTAGAGGTCTTCCGGCTCCGATGGACAGTCGATCGTGTAGCGACTCGGCCCGTCAAAAGTGAACTTTCGGTCGCCCTCGCGGCCGTTCATCCGGTAGCAATGAGTTACGACGACGGAATTGTCTCCCGTTTCCGCCGGAGCAACGGAGTGCAGATTGACTCGCACGCCGTTCACGCCGGGATTGCCGACATATCGCACGCGGATCGTCGCGGCGGGCCGCTCCAGCACGACATCCGTGTCGTAGGCGTAGTGCCAGTGCGAGTGCCACGTGGGAATCGCCGCGCGATGCACCCGCTTCCAGGCCGTGGAGTCGCCTTCCGCGTACCAGATCTCGTTCGCCGTCTTGGGCGCGTCTTCGTTCTGGTACGACTGAAAGAAGCCGCCGAGGCTGGCCCATCGGATCTCTCGGCCGGGCGGAGCATGAAACGCCAGCTCCATTTCGCCCTTCAGTCGCTGTGTCTTCCGGGCCGGATGGTAATCTCCCGGGGGCCGCACCCAATACCGGCTCATCTCCTCCTTGTCGCCCATGTTCGGAATCTGCATCCATGGCGTGGAGGCAATGCCGCGCTGGTCCCGGGTCTTGTATTCCAGGTGATTGACACCCTTCATCAGGCGCGGCAGCGAGATGGGCGCCACCTGCACCCAGGTCCGGATAGCGAGCGAGTTCAAGGCCAGATCTCCGCGTTTTCCGGTCAGGGTGAACTTCACAAGATACTGATAACGTTCGCGAAGGTACCGGGTGAGGTCCAGGGTCGTGATGCCGCCCTCATTCACTGCTTCGACCTCGCGAAACGACCGGCCGAAATCGAGCGATATGGAAACCCGAACCTTCCCCTGGCTCGTAAACGTCACCACCGACGCCTCACGGTCGTCGCCCCGGTCATCGAGGTCGCCAACCAGCGGGACGATGACATACGGACTCAGCACCTCGAAAACCGCTTCGCCCTCGCCGTCCTTCGCCAACGTCAGCCCGTTGTCGATAAGCTCCACGTTCCGGGCGTCAAAGACGCCGTCGGCGAAATCGCCGGATCCCTTCTTCAACACTGGAGCGTACTCGAACAGCCCGTTTCCATGTGTCCAAACGCTGAAATTCGGGTGATTGCTCTTCGCACCGTATGGCGGCTTGAGGATGAGTCTCCGGAAGAAATCGGTTTCGGCGTCCTCCTCCTGGTGTGACCATCGCCCTCCCTGCGGCCGCCACCAGCGGGTGAGGCTCTCGCCTTTCCGGAGCCGGTAGTCCATGGTGGAGCCTCCCATGAACCAGCGATACCGGTAACCCGCCGGCTGCTCCTTGAAAGTGCGTGCATACACCTGAAGGTCGGGCGGATCATCCGGAAAGAACGGCTCAACTTTCCGCGACGGGTTCGTCCAGAGGTCCGGTTGCTCCCGCACTTCTTCGATGGACGCAATCGTCTTGCCGTCGCGCCGGAAGATCACGCCGCGCAGGTCCGTGTCGAAGTAGTGCCAGGCGCCGTCATACCAGACCTCGGTGACGTTGTGGTTACAAGCGGGGATCTGTGCGGCTCTGGCCTGTTTGAAGCCGAGGCCTTCGAACAGTCCGGCCGTGGTCGGGCCGAAAGCGCCGCAGAAACCGTGCCCGTACGTGTTCAGCATCTTGATCGGGTCACGGATCATGCGAAACTCCCAATCGATCGGATCCGGACCCTCACGGATCGGCTGGAAGTGAGCCACGCCGGTCTCCCTGCTCACGAACGCCTTCCAGGCGGCGAGGGCCAGTTCCTGACCTTGGAGGTTTCGCCACGCCGGGTAGTTCCGGTAGTCGGCCAGGCTGAACGTGTCCGGCACATGTTCGGAGACGACTCGTGGGGAGTGTACTCCCCGGAGGGCCGCTCCGTGAAAGAACATGAGGGCGATCGCCGGCAGACCGGCCCTCGCCGAGATTCGAACGACGCACTTCAACTATCACCTCCGTGGTTCAATCCAGCACACTGTACAGGTTCGAGAAATCGTCGGTCCAGAGCCGGAAGCGGGGGTATGGCTTTATTGGTTTCCCCACGCTCAGGGCCTCGCTGAACGTCTCCCGCGCGATGTCGTCCACGATCAACACCCAGGAGGCGCTGAAGCAGAGTGGGTCGTCCTTCGGGGCGTGGTAATCGAAGAGAAGTGCGACCCGGCCGAATTGACGTGCGGCCCGCTCGGTGACCGGCCGAAGATCGACGTACCGGTTCGAGATGTGGATCGCGAGAACGCCGCCCGGCTTCAAATGCCTCAAGTAGATGGCGAAGGCTTCCCGCGTCAGCAGATGCACAGGAATCGAGTCACTGGAGAAAGCATCAATCGCCAGCACGTCGAAGTGCTGGTCCGGCTCGCGCTCGAGTGAAAGCCGTGCGTCCCCGAACACCGTCTCCACCCGCGCGGGCGTATCTCGAAGATAGAAGAATTCGTCGTTCGCAAGCTGCACGACCAGCGGGTTGATCTCGTAAATCCGGATCGTGTCGCTCTCCTTGCCGTAAGCAACCAGCGCGCCCGGCCCAAGACCGACTAAGGCGATCCGGCGCGGGCCCTTGTTCTGGCCTGCGGTCAATACCCGGCCGGCGCCGGTTTCGGGACAGTAGTATGTCCCGGGCATCTGCCGGTACGGTGCAAACAGCGCCTGCTCGCCGTGACTAATGCCTCCGTGCACCAGTTCGCGCCGAACTCCATAGCCGTCGTTATTGTCGAATTCCCGTACGCGCAACGTCCCATAGAAGTTCCGTTTCGCGATCCGGTAGGTTCGCAGCGTCGCCTGAACACCCACTACGAGAATTCCGCTGTTAGCGCCAAGGGCCACCGTCAGCGCAAGCGCACACACCATGCCAAAACGTGTTTCAAGAAACCGGCGGTACTCGACAAACAGCACGATCACTGCCATCAAGGCGCACAGGGCAAGCCCGAACGGCAATTCGTAATTACCGTTGAACAGCGTCGGCGCCACCAGCCCGACAAACAGACCGCCCGCCGCTCCCCCGAGCGATACCATCACGTAGTACTCCGTCAGGTGGCGCGGATGCGGCTTGGCTCGCGCCAGTTCGCCGTGACAGACCATGCAGAACACAAACAGCGCGCTGACGACAACCGAGACCGCGGGAATCACCTCGAGTCCGGCCGAGCCCTTACGCAACATCCAGGTGACCACACCGAACGCCGGAATGAGGAGCGCAAAGAAACCGGGCCTCCAATAGATCCGCGGCGCCTCGTAGCAGAGGACGAAGGTCAACAGATATGCACTCAACGGCAAAATCCAGAGAAAGGGGACGGCAGCGACGTCGTGCGTGAGCTGGTTGGTCATCGCCAGCAGCA
>JAEHDI010000573.1 GCA_016880505.1 Bryobacterales bacterium
ATATATCAATTCGCGATGTTCATTGTTTGCACGATATTTGATAGGAGGCGATTTGTTTTTATTATATCATTCATTTTTAGCTATTTACTAATTTCAACACTTTGGTACTTTTCGAGGAAATAAAATATCCACGCCGACGCCGTCCCAGTCGAGCACCCTCGCGTCCGCTGCGTCACGTTCCACGACGTAGTATCCATACCGCGGATCGAAGGCGCCGTGGCCTCCATCGAGACGCAGCCGGTACATCGTGTGGAAGCCGCCCTCGGGGTGCTGCACACAGACGCGCTCGGCCGCACGCCGGTCCTTCTTGAACTCCACCCAGGCCGCTTCGGCGATCCGACTTGTCGTGTCGCAGTACCCCCACCCGTAGACAAAGAGGTGTTTGTGTGAGTCGAGTACGTAACGCTCCTTACCGTATTCACCCTCGTGCGCCTGAATCATGCCGCCCGTGGCCATTCGGTTGAACAGGCGAAGCCACCGGAAGAAGGCCTTCCCTTGCGCCGTTTCGGAGGCTTTCTCAAGGCCCTCCAACCGCATGACGTCGCGTGTCCAGGTCACCAGGTCCGTGCATTCGGGCCAACGGTCGCTGACCACCAGCGGCCCGGTGACCGGTTCGGTGGCGCTCAGCACGGCGGATACGGCGAGGCTCAAAGATAGAGTGCGAAATGAATTCGATAGAATCACAGTGTCATGTTACACCCCCTACGCCTCCTGACCTGCCTGCCGCTGTTGACGGGCCTGCTCTCCGGCGCGGATGCCGACCTGATTCTGCACAACGGGAAGATCCTCACCGTGGACGCGAAGTTTTCGATCGTCCAGGCCGTCGCAATCAAAGGCGGCCGATTCGTTGCAGTGGGAGACGACAGGACGGTCCTGGCCGAACGTGGGTCAAGAACCAAAGTCGTCAACCTTCGCGGCCAAACCGTGGTTCCGGGCCTGATGGATAGTCACGTTCACCCGCTCGAAGGGGGGCTCAGCGAATTCCGGGAGCCACTGCCGGTGCTAGATTCACACGAAGCGATCCGGAACTACATCCGCGAACAGGCAAAGAAGACTCCGAAGGGACAGTGGATCATCGTTCCCCGAACGTTCCCGACGAGGTTGAAGGACCTGCGAATGCCGACCCGCGAGGTGCTCGACGTAGCGACCGAGCATCCCGTGATGCTGGATGCCAGCTACGTGGTGGTCGCCAACACGCTGGCGCTCAAGATAAGCGGCATCACGCGGAACACTCCCAACCCGCCGCGCGGCGAGATCGTGCACGACGAACACGGCGAGCCGAACGGGATACTGAAGAACGCCCAGTCGTTGCTCAAGGGACTGAAGCCGGCCGTGCCGTTCACGCCGGAGGAGAAACTCCGGGCGCTCGAAAAGATGCTTTCCCTTTACCGGGCGTCGGGGCTGACGTGCATCGGGGACGGAGCTGTCGGAGAAGAAGAGATCGCCCTGTTCGAGAAACTCAAGGCGCAGGGCCGGCTGCCGATCCGCGTCGTGATGACATGGTGGAACGACGCGTCGCGCCCGCTCGCGGATCTGAAGCGGGAGGTGGAGTCGAAACCGTACACGACCAACGCTGGCGACGAGTGGCTGAAGTTCGGCGCTTACAAAATCAACTTCGACGGGGGCATGACCATCGGCACTGCCTACCAGCGGCATCCGTACGGCCCGTTTGGAAGGCAACTTTACGGGAAAACGAACCCAGACGATCGCGGGCAACTCTTCCAGCCCTACGACAAGTTGCTGGACGTCCTCAGGGCGGCGCATCGGAAAGGCTGGGCGCTGACTGCCCACACGCAGGGCGGTGGCGCAATCGACCTGTTCCTCGACGCCATGGAGGCGCTCAACCGGGAAAGACCGATTGCTCCGTCCCGCTCGCACATGATTCACGCGAGTTTCCAGAGTCCGGAAGCCATACAGCGCATGAAGAAACTCGGCGTCCTCGGCGACGTGCAGGCCGCCTGGCTCTATTGCGACGCGCCCGCACTGGAGAAGGTATTCGGCGCTCAGGGCATGCGATACTTCTTTCCGCTGCGCTCGTACATCGATGCCGGAGTGATCGTCGCCGGCGGAAGTGATCACATGATCGGATGGGATAGGAATCGCGCCATCAACCCGTACAACCCGTTCCACGGTATGTGGGTCTCGGTGACCAGAAAGACGGTCCGGGGCAGCGTGATTCAGCCGCAGGAGCGCATCAGCCGGGAAGAGGCGCTGAAGATGTACACGATCTGGGCGGCCTATCGGATGTTTTCCGAGAAGGCTCGCGGCTCGATCGAGCGCGGGAAACTGGCCGACCTGGTGGTGATTGATCGCGATTATCTGACCTGTCCCGAAGACGACATCACGAAGATCGAGCCGGTCATGATGGTGCTCGACGGAAAGGTCACCTTTCAACGGTAGTTCTTGGAGAACCAGCGATGGTAAAGAGCATTGATCGAAGATACTTCCTGAGACTGACAGCCGCCGGCGCGGTATCGCTGGCCGCTGCCGTAGAAAACACCGTCCGGATCGGCATGGTCGGCGTCGGAGGGAGGGGTACCGGCCTCCTGCGCAACCTTCTCGACCTCCCCGGCGTCGAGATCCCGGCAATCTGCGATATCAACGAGGACAATCTCCGGCGCGCGCAGGACATCGTAGAGAAGGCTGGAAGGCCGCAGCCGGCTGGATATTCCGGCGGTCCCGAGGATTTCCGGCGCCTGGTAGAGCGCAAGGACCTCGATGCCGTCGTGACCGCCACACCCTGGGAATGGCACACCCCGGTGTGCCTGGCCGCGATGAAAGCCGACAAGTACGCCGCCACAGAGGTGCCCGCAGCCATCACCGTGGAGGAGTGCTGGGATCTGGTCAATACGTCCGAAAAGACCGGGAAGCCCTGCATGATGCTCGAGAACGTGTGCTATTTCCGCAACGTGCTCATGGTGCTCAACCTCATCCAGCAGGGAATGCTCGGCGAAATCATTCACTCTGAGGCCGGTTACCAGCACGACGTGCGTGGCGGTAAGATCCGTGCCACCGACGGCGAAATCCGCTGGCGTGGCATGCACGCGGTGAAGCGGAACGCCAACCTTTACCCGACCCATCCGATCGGCCCGGTGGCGTGGTGGTCGAACATCAACCGCGGCGATCGCTTTACCTATCTCGTCTCAATGAGCAGCAAGTCGCGAGGCATTAACAACTACGTCAGGAAGAAGTTCGGTCCCGACCATCCGAATGCGAAGCGGACGTACGCGCTCGGCGACGTTAACACAACCCTGATTCGGACCGAGAACGGTGTGACGGTCACCCTCTACCACGACACACAGCTTCCGCGGCCCTATGACCTCATTCTCCGCGTGCAGGGAACTGAGGGCATTTATTCCGGGACGCTCGACAAGATCTATATCGAAGACAGGAGCCCGAAGCCTCACACCTGGGAGGACATCGAGCCTTACTACGAGAAGTTCGAACACCCGATTTGGAAGGACCTCGGGCCCACTGCGCGGAATTACGGACACGGAGGCGGCGACTACATCACCCTGCACCAGTTCGTGAAAGCAGTCCGGAACCGTACCCAGACGCCAATCGACGTCTATGACACCGCGGTGTGGAGCGTCATTACGCCGCTCAGCGAGACTTCGGTCGCCACGAAGAGCGCACCTGTCGACGTCCCGGACTTCACCCGCGGGAAATGGAAAACGGTACGGCCTATCGAGATTTCTGCTTGACCACCGCCTCCGCGTTCCGGTATTTCAGCGCGTAGACGCTGGC
>JAEHDI010000574.1 GCA_016880505.1 Bryobacterales bacterium
GAGATCGACGGCCGCTCGACTACGCTGAGCTTCTCGATGTCACAGGGCAGCATCATGCGATCGGTGACGTTCAGAGTGACATTCGGCGGCGCCAGCAGCGCAGCCCCGGCAAGAAACGCAAGTAAGGCGCTCATAATTGCGAACTTCCGATCTGTGACACAAAACCCATATCATAGCCGTTCTGGGCCCATGTCTTTTCCGCCGGGCGGGCCTCTAATCCGTGCTTAACACTTCCGCTCGTTAGATCCGGTCGGTCGGGGGGACCGAAGTGAGGTTCATGCCGGTTCCAAGTTCGCGACGCCCCAGCAGCAGCAAGTCCACGCTTTCGGAAACCTCGCAAGATAACCGGTCTCAATCTGTTCGAAGTGAAAACCGCCAGCCTTGATGGAGGACGGAATATCTCTTGTTAGATCGAGGCCTGCAAAGAGGCGATGATGAAATGGCGCCCACCACCTTTGCCATCGGCGCACCGACGGATCCGGTGAGGCGGTGTTCTCAAAAAAGATCAGCCTGCCACCAGGCCTCAAGACGTGGGCAATCCCACGGAGGGCGTCAGCAACAGCAGCGATTGTACACAACGTGAATGTGCTTACCACGGTGTCAACGGTGGCTTCCTCAAGCGGAATCTGTTCGCCAAGAAGATCCAGAAACTGAACATCGAACGCTCCTCGAAACGGATGCCGTTCGGCAATTCGAATCATGGCTTCGTTCGGTTCGAGGGCGTATAACCTGCTCACCCTTCCAGGGTCGTAGTAGGCGAAGTTCACGCCCGTGCCAAATCCGATTTCGAGCACGTCGCCCTGCGCCAACGGCAGGATGCGCCGGCGCACCTCCTGGATTGGTTTGGGATTCCCCAGCACGCTCACCAGCTTCGGGTAGACGTGATCTCGGTGGAAGCGGCCGAGCATTTCGGTTTTCATGGAACTGCTCGGGTTCTTGCAGCGACCAGCGCTACACCACGCTGCGCGACGCCTTGGTATGTGTACGTCATCGGGCGCGGCCCCGACAGGTAACACGTCCTTAGCTCACCGATGCGGAATCCCGCCGCTTCGATGAGCTCATCAATCTTGCGGTTGAGGTGGCATCCGCCTCCGATGCGTTTCCAGGCTGGTGTGAGCCGGTCCTGCCAAGCGGCTACACCAGCATCGGGAGCGCGGCCGTGTTCGAGAAAGATAAGGCGGCCGTCGGGCTTCAGGACTCGAATGATCTGCTGAAGTGCTTTGGAGGCATCTGCGATCGAACAAAGGGTCCACGTCATCACGACAGTATCGACGCTTCGATCGGCGAGCGGCGCCGGGTCCTCAGCAGATTGCGGAAGGAATTCGACCTCAAGCGGCACGTCGAGTGCCCTTTTCCTAGCGATTTGCAGGAGTTCAGTGGAAGGATCGAGACCGTAGACCCGCCGCACTTGAGATGAGTAGAACGGCAAATTCAGGCCGGAGCCGAGGCCTATCTCCAGCACATCGCCGTAAGCCTGCGGAACCCAGGCGGCGCGGAGACGGGCCGTCTCCCTATTTCGCATCGCAAGATCAATGAAGCGAGGCAGAATGTGTTTCGTGTAGAAGCCCATGCCTAACCAACCGCACAGCGCCTGGCAGAAAACGGGGTCCCAGTTCCCCCAGCAATCCCGTGCAACCCTTGTGCTCTAGCCGTGCATCGCGGTATCAAACAGTCCTGAGTCATCCGCGACCAGCAAGTCCACTGGCGTTGTCTGCATGCCCAGTTGTCGCAGGAGCGTGGTCACCTGGCCACGATGGTACGTCTGGTGATTCAGGAGATGAAGGATCGTTCGCCACAGAGGGTATGTCCAGGCCTCGCCGCTCAAATTGGTATATGTGAGCGGGCTGGCGAGAGCTTCCTCTTTCAGCCCGGTCACGTACTCACACAAGCCGTGCTCGATGCCGCGCCACCGGTCCACAATCGCTGCAAGGGTGGGAGACTCCTCGGCCGATGGAAGCGCCCGCGGGGAGCGCCCATGCCAGCGCTCTAGCCATAGCCATTCGGCGCCAACCAAGTGGACCAGGGTGTCCCGCACGGATGTAAAGCTGTTGCCCAAGGGTCGCTGAAACTGTTCCTGGCTGAGCGCGGCGCACACCTCGAGTTGGCGGTCACGTGCCCAGTAGTTGTAAGCGATTAACTCGCGCAAGGTTGCCAAGGGAACCATCGTCGCCTCCATCCAGCTTTCGCCTCAGGTATTGGGCTTATTACCTACCGCAAGATACGCGTCCCGGGTGTCTTCAACCAGGCCATGCCGGCAATTGCGGAATTTATTCGCCACCTGCTGACGAAAAGATTCCCACTGCGCGGTTTCCAGCAACTCCTTCATGAGCTTTGCCTGAACTGTCACCTCTCTCATCGAAAGGAAATCATCCACCGTCACGCTACTCTTGTACTCCCGGTGGTGCACTTCAACGCCCTCGAACCCCGCGTCACGCAGAGCCTCTTCCAGGTGTCCGGCGTCCGAGAACCAATCCTCCCACGGAAGCGCCTCCCGGAGGCGGCGACTGAGTTGTTCCTTGCTGACGAACGATTCAGCCGTCACCTGCCAGAGATGCCGGAAGTCGCTTTGCCTCGGTCCCCACGCGCTGACTGCCAGCCTGCCTCCCGACCGCAGCACACGGATCACGTCCGACAGAGCCGTCTGGTAGGAAGGGATGTGGGAAAGAACGAAGGTCGCCAGCGCGCCGTCGAGGACCGC
>JAEHDI010000575.1 GCA_016880505.1 Bryobacterales bacterium
GATGAAGACACGACTTAGGATTCCAATAGTTATCCTGGCTGCCACATTGACAGCGTCCGGCCAGACGGCGCGCCCGATCGGGGTGGTTAAAGCGGTCGACGCCGGCGCGGGTTCGATCACTCTCCACACGGACTCCGGACAGGATGTAGTGGTCCGGTTCGATGAACGGACCGCCTTCCTTCGGATCGCGCCCGGAGAGCGGAACTTGAATAACGCCGCCAAGATCGCGATTGCCGATGTCGGGGTAGGAGACAGAATTCTGGCACGCGGAACTGCCTCAGCCGATTCGAAGTCGATCGCCGCCTCGTCCGTGATTGTCATGAGCAAGGCGGACATCGACAAGAAGCACACGGCGGATCGCGCGGAATGGAAGAGTCGAGGGATCGGCGGAATCGTCACAGCGCTGAAGCCCGAGGCGAAGGAACTCACGATCTCCGTGCCTGGCCTGATGGGTTCGAAAACCGTGATCGTTACGCCGGCGGGAAACGCGGTGTGGCGACGGTATGCGCCCGACTCGGTGAAATTCAGCGATGCGAAGCCGAGCCGGTTCGAGGAAATCGGGGTCGGCGATCAGGTGAAGGCGCTGGGAAACAGGAGCAATGACGGGGCACGATTCACCGCGGAGGAGCTTGTTTCCGGCTCATTCCTCAATATCGCCGCGACTGTGGATGCGGTGAATCCCAGCGACAACGTGGTGAAGGTGTCGGACCTGGCAACAAAAAAACACTTGACGGTGAGAGTGGCGCCGGAATCGAACCTGCGCACGGTTCCACCCTTCCTGGCGCGAATGCTGGCGATGCGGAGCGCTGGGGAGGCGGGTACGGAAGAACGACTCCCACCAGCAGGCGGGCGACCGGGTTTTTCGGGCAGACCGCCGGAGGGGGTCCGGCCGGGAATGAACAGCCCGGCGGGCACGCCTGACCGTCCACGGGACCTTGAAACGCTGATCGAGAAGATGCCGGCTCTCACGCTGGCCGACTTGAAACCGGGCGCCGCCATCGCCATCGCGAGCACGCGCGGTGCAGATCCCTCACAAGTGACCGCAATCACGATCCTCTCCGGTATCGAGCCGCTGCTGACGGCGACGCCACAGGGCGGCCGGCAGATGCTGAACGGCTCGTGGAACCTCAACATGAACATGAACATGGATCTGCCATAAGCGGCGGGTCCGGAGCATTGAGACTGCTAATGAAACTGAACAAGCGACTGATTGACAGCATTCCGGCGCTGGCGGCGCTGTGCCTGATGCTCCTCTCTTCCGTGCAGTTGGCGGCGCAGGCGGCGTCTCTGAATGGCCGGGTGACCGACCCATCCGGCGCCGCGGTTCCTGGCGCGATGGTGACCGCAACCGGGGACGGTGGCGCAGTAAAAGTGGCGAAGACGGGTATGGACGGCAGATACGCTATCACAAACCTCCCGGCGGGCAAGTACACCGTTCGCGCCACGGCACAAGGATTCGCACTTCACGAGAACACGGAGGTGCAAATTGCCGGATCAACGGCGCGCACGCTGGATATCCGTCTGGAGCTGAGCGTAACGAAGCAGGAGATCACCGTGTCCGACCGGGCGCAGGTCGACGTCGACCCTTCGAGCAATGTGGGAGCAATTGTCCTGAAAGGCGAAGATCTCGACGCGCTCTCGGACAACCCGGATGATCTCGAGTCGGATCTCCAGGCGCTGGCGGGGCCATCGGTAGGGCCGAACGGAGGACAAATCTACATCGACGGGTTCACGGGCGGAAGGCTGCCACCGAAGTCCGCAATCCGAGAGGTCCGCATCAACCAGAATCCGTTTTCGGCCGAGTTTGACAAGCTTGGTTTCGGACGCATCGAGGTTTTCACCAAACCGGGCTCGGACAAGTACCACGGGCAGGGCTTCTTCAACTTCGGAGATTCCATTTTCAACTCGCGGAACCCGTTCTCGCTCGAGAAACCGTCGTACCAGACGAAGATGTTTGACGGCAGCCTTGGCGGACCGATCACGAAGAAGTCCTCGTTTTTCGTGAATTTCGACCGTCACGCGATGGGGGAAGCCGCCGTAGTCAGCGCGCTGACACTGGATCCATCATTCAACATCACGCCGTTTAGCCAGACGGTCCTGAATCCGCGCACGCGGACCTCGTTTAGCCCGCGGATCGACTATCAGTTGTCGCCCAACAACACCCTGGTAACGCGATACAGCTATACGCGTGGCAGCATGGAGAACGAAGGTATCGGGGAACTCTCGCTGCCATCGAGAGCGTACGATTCCGAGAACACGGAACATTCGGTGCAGGTGACCGAAACAGCCGTGCTGGGTCCCAGGGTCGTTAACGAGACCCGCTTCCAATTCCTGAGAACGCGGAGCGACCAGACCGCTCTGAGGTCCGACCCGTCCATCAGCGTTCTGGGAGCATTCATGGGCGGAGGTGCGGGTGTCGGAAGTTCGTACACCAATGAAGATCGCTACGAACTCCAGAATTCCACGTCGATGGCAGTCGGCACTCACACGCTGAAGTTCGGCGGACGCCTGAGGGGTTCATCGCTCTCCGACTCCTCCATGCAGAACTACAACGGGACCTTCACGTTCACGTCACTGAACGCATACCGGCTCACGCTGCTCGGTCTTCAGAACGGTCTTACGCCCACGGAGATCCGCGCCGCCGGAGGCGGCCCAAGCCAGTTCTCGATTTTCGGAGGCCGGCCGCTGGCGGGTGTGGACCAGTTTGACGCCGGGCTGTTCGTCCAGGACGACTGGCGGCTGCACCCCAACTTCTCGCTCAACCTGGGTTTGCGCTACGAGACACAGAACAACATCAGCGACCACAAGGACGTCGCCCCTCGTGTGGGTTTCGCCTGGGGGATCGGCGGCAAGGGACGGCAGCCCAAGACGGTCATTCGTGGCGGATTCGGGATCTTTTACGACCGAATCGGCGAGCAACTTACTCTTCAGGCAATCCGGCTCAATGGCGTCAACCAGCAGCAATTTCTGGTACCGTACCCGGACTTCTACCCGAACGTTCCCACCGTCGGGGAACTGACCGCCAACCGGCTACCGTCGGCAATCCGTGAGATGGATGCCGGGTTGCGGTCTCCATACGTCGCCCAGACGGCCATCAGCGTCGAACGGCAGTTGCCAAAGAACGTGTCCCTGTCCTTGACGTACGCACATTCCCGGGGGCTCAACGTGTTGCGCTCGCGCAATATCAATGCGCCGCTCCCCGGCACGTACGACCCCCTGGACCCGGCGAGTGCAGTGCGCCCGTACGGCAATGTGGGAGACATCTACCTGTACGAATCGAGCGGCATGTTCAAACAGAACCAGCTCATCACAAACGTGAACGCGCGGGTGAGTCCGAAGCTGACCCTGTTCGGTTTCTATGTGTTTGGCAAGGCGGAGAGTAACGCGGACGGCGCGGCGAGTTTTCCAGCAAACCAGTACGACTTGAGCACGGAATGGGGCCGCGCAGGATTTGATGTCCGCCACCGCACGTTCATCGGAGGCTCAATCGTTGCACCGCATGGCCTGCGATTCAGTCCGTTCATTACCGCGAGCTCCGGGCGTCCATTCGACATCACCGTCGGCCGAGACCTCAACGGGGATTCCTTGTTCAATGACCGGCCGGCACTGGCGACCGACTTGAGCCGGGCGAGCGTGGTGAGGACCGCCTACGGCGTCTTCGATACCAATCCGCTGCCGGGACAGATCATCATTCCGAGGAATTACGGCGACAGTCCGGGCCAGTTCACCATCAACATGCGGCTGAGCAAGACGTTCGGGTTTGGCGGCGAGACGTCCGGCTCGGCGAACGCGCCCCAGCAGGGCATGCCTTCCGGCCCGCGCCTTGGAGGTCCCGGCGGCGGAGGCGGCGGGCCGAGAGGCGGGGGTGGTTTCCGTGGAGGGCCAGGCGGCATCTTCGGCGACGCGTCCAGCGGAAAGCGCTACAACCTGACGTTCTCGATTTCAGCGAGGAACCTGCTGAACCACGTGAATCTCGGGTCCCCGATCGGCAGCCTGAGTTCGCCCTTGTTCGGTACGTCCAATTCGATCGCCGGAGGCTTCGGTCCCTTCAGCTCAACGACAGCGAACCGCCGCGTCGAACTTCAACTGAGGTTCAGTTTCTAGTGCGGAGCAGACGATCCCCTTTTTTCGTCTGCCGCCCTCGCACGCCACGCAAAACGATGGCCTGGGCCACAATTCTCGACTACGATAGCGGCATGGAGAAGCGATTCCCGAACGGAAACCTGCTCCGGCTGGTAACTGGCGACATCACCAGCATACCGGCGGACGCGATCGTGAACGCGGCGAATTCGGCGCTGGCAGGCGGCGGCGGAGTGGACGGCGCGATCCACCGCGCCGGCGGGCCGTCGATCATGCGGGAACTGGATCGGATCCGAGCCAGTGCGGGCGGCTGCCCGACGGGAAGCGCGGTGGCAACTGCCGCGGGGGCACTGCCTGCGCGGTGGGTATTCCACGCCGTCGGGCCGGTGTATCGCGACGGGAGGCGGGGTGAAGCGGAACTGCTGGCGTCCTGCTACCGCACGTGCCTCGCGCTGGCGGAGGAGCGCAAGGCAGCCACCATCAGCTTTCCGTCCATCAGCACCGGAGCGTACGGCTATCCGATTGAGGAAGCTGCGCCCATCGCCCTGCGCGAAATCAGCGCGCACCTGGAGAGCGGGACGGGGAGTGTGAGGGAGGCTCTCGTTGTGCTGTTCTCGAAGTCCGACTACGAGATTTACGGCCTGGCGCTGGCGGGACTCGGCGGCGAGCAGCTAGAATAGCAGTTACGTGCAGGTCTTACAGGCAGGAAACCAAAGATATCTGTTGCTCGAACTGGAAACCGAACTGGTGGAACGGATCGCCACGCAGAGCGGTTTCGCGTGCAAGATCGAGGACTACCCCAGGAGCATCGTTGCGGAATTGTCGATGGAGGACCGCAAGGCGCCTCTGCTGCTGTTCGACGCTGCCGATCCGGGGAACCTCGGCTGGTTTTCGCGCTGCCAGTTCTATGTGGACGGGCAGACCGGGGCAGTGCTTCAGACTCCTATTTCGCTGGCCAACCTGAAGGATCGCGGCGGACGAAGCGTCCCGAATTCCGTGCGGCTCCAAATCGCGAAGGAACTTCCGGAAAGCTTTCGCCTTCCCGGAAAGCAGCCGGTCACGGAGCAAGTCGTCTATTCCGTGCTAGCCAGTCTGCTACAGGCGCTGCTCGAGAGTGGCGTTGGAGTATGCGGCGGGACGGTAGTACGCCCGCTGGCTGGGCGAACCGAGGCCATCGGGCCGAGAAGCTGAACGTCGGCCCGCGGCAGTTTCGATTCCACGGCATCTTTCGTCGCCTTCCTGGCACCGGCTGACCAACTCGGCGTTACAATTGACGCAGCGAACTGGGTTGATACCTCCTTTTGCTGGAAAGGAGGGCCGGCCATGACCGGCCGCACCATCTCGCACTACCAGATCCTCGAGAAGCTCGGCGAGGGCGGGATGGGTGTGGTTTACAAGGCCCGGGACACCCACCTCGACCGTTTCGTCGCGATCAAGGTCCTGCCGCCGGAGAAGGTCGCCGATCCCGAGCGCAAGCGGCGGTTCGTACAGGAAGCGAAAGCCGCCTCGGCGCTCAACCATCCGAACATCATCACC
>JAEHDI010000576.1 GCA_016880505.1 Bryobacterales bacterium
GGCTTCACGGTCGCCGATGTCGACCGGGAGGCAGACTTCTTCACTAAAGTTCTACAATTCGAGAAGGTCGCCGATTTTCGCGTTGTTGGTAGCGAGTACGGCAAAATGGTGGGCGTGTTCAATGCGAACATGCGGATCGTCCATCTCAGACTGGGTGACCAGATCGTTGAGCTCACCCAGTACGTGTCACCGCCGACCGGGCGACCAATCCCGGTGCCTTCGTACAGCAATGATGGGTGGTTCCAGCATATGGCCATCGTCGTCAGCGACATGGATGCGGCGTACAAAATCCTGCAAGAAAACAATGTCCAGCAGGTTTCAGCGCATCCGATCACCATCCCTCAAACGAATCCCGGGGCCGCAGGTATCAAGGCGATTAAATTCCACGATCCGGAACGTCATGATCTGGAGTTGCTTTACTTCCCGCCCGGTAAAGGCGACCCGTCCTGGCAGAAACCGACAAAGAAACTATTCCTCGGACTTAGCCATACGGCAATGACCGTGGGCAACACGGAGAAGGGGGTGACGTTCTACCGGGATTTGCTTGGGATCGACGTCGGCAGGTTTACGCTCAACAGCGGAGCGACGCAGGAAGTTCTGGACAACCTGTTCAACGACACGTGCCATGTAACGGAGATGATGCCGGTCTCAGCGCCCCCACATATCGAGTTCCTCGACTACAAAACGCCACCGGGCGGCCGGTCAATGCCCGCCGACACCAGGGCCAACGATCTCTGGCATTGGCAGACGTCACTGGTCACCAAGGATATCCAGGCGGTCACCGATCGATTGCGCGAGGCGGGTGTACAGTTTATCACGCCGGACGTCGTGTCGATTTCCCCTGAGGCGCAGGCTCAACTTGGCTTTAAGAAGGCGCTGATGGTCCGCGACCCGAACGGTCACGCGATACGCCTGATCGAGGAATAGCCAATGAGATCTCGGTCCGAAGTTTGTTTCCTGCAGCGGAGCGACTGATGTTCCAACAGGATCAAATCCTTGCTTTCATCGCCCGCCTTTGTCTGGTCCTGCTATTCCCATTCAGTGCGCTCAACAAGCTCTTTGACCACCAAGCGGCGATGGCCCAAGCCGCACAGGGGTGGATCCCGCTGCCGCCCTCGGCCGCGGCGCTGTTGTTGGTGCTCGGCGGCATGCTCGAGGTGATCGGGCCCGTCTGCATCCTGCTCAACTTCTATCGGCGGCAGGCGGCATTGCTGTTCATATTCTATGTGATCGCTACGGCGGTTCTGTTCCACAACTTCTGGAGCTTTTCATTTAATGGCGAGGAGTGGAATCAGAATTTTTGGCCATTTCTGAAGAATTTCGGTCTGGCCGGCGGTTTTCTCTATATTGCAGCCGACTCGAAGATGCAGTCCCTTCGTGACGCCTTTTCGTTAAACCCACGATAGGTCCAAGGAAATTCGAGCCGCCTGTTGTTGGAGCTGCAGTGTCGGGATGCCCCCGCGTGACCCTGCCGTCAAAAATTTTCTTCTGCCTGAGCTGGGTGGGAAGCTACGAAGGCAAATCTCCTACGCGAGCAGCTGCCGCACGGCCGCGTTCTGATATGGCGTCAGCGGTTGATCCGGGTTTCCCGTTGCACAAATCAGGTCTTGTGTCGATGGCCCCAGCACAGTGCGCAAGTGAGAATGATCACTATGCCGCTGATTGCGCGATCTTCGTCTGCAAGTATCGCCGCAGCATTGGCGTGAAGGCGCCGGCCGACCGAGGCTAAGCGGCA
>JAEHDI010000577.1 GCA_016880505.1 Bryobacterales bacterium
TCAATCTTTTCCAGATATCGGTCCAGTTCGGCGACATTCTCCCTGATAGACTCGGCGTCTCGTGTGATCGCTGCATTCTCAATCGCCGCACCCAGCTCTGTCAGCACCGGAAAGCCATACCCGCCGCCGGTCCCCTTGATCTTGTGCGCCGTCATTCGAATTGTCTGAAAATCGTCATTCTCGAGAGCGGTCCGAAAAGCGATCACGTCCGTGCGGCGATTCGTAAGATAGCCGGGTACGATTTCCCGCAACGAGGAGTCCACCACTGTACGGATCGCTTCAGGCGCCTCCTGCAGGGCGTACTGGCGGATGGCCTCCAGGAGAACGCTCTTCTGGATTGGTTTCGTGAGATGTGCATTGCATCCGGCATCCACGCTCTTCTGTGCTTCTCCCGTGAGTGCATGTGCAGTAAGGGCCAAGATCGGCGTCGGGCGCCTTCCGCTCTCCCGTTCCCATTCCCGCATTTGCCGGGTGGCGGAGTAGCCGTCCAGGACAGGCATTTCGACATCGGTGAGAACGAGTTGGTACTTTGCCGCTTTGAACTTCTGCACGGCAGCAAGCCCATCTTCGGCTTCATCCAAGATGCATCCCGAGTTACGCAGATAGGATCGGATCAGGAACCGGTTATCGTCGGAGTCGTCTGCCAGGAGAATACGCATCGAGTCGAACTCCGGCGCCATCGGCACACTATCGGGTGGGGTTACGGGTTCCAAGGGTACGCCGGTACGCCAGACCTCGATCAGCTCAGACCGGCGTACCGGCTTGAGCATTGTCCGAACACCCAACTGCCGGCATCGGGCGGCGTCCGCCGGACGGTCGGTCGTTAGCATCAGCAGAACCTGAGTCGAGAGCCTCGAGCCGCGGATGATCTCAGCGAGGTGGAAACTGTCGATGCCTGGAATCTCCCCATCCAGAAGCACCAGCGAGCAGGGTGTGCCGGACTGCATTCCGGCGTGCAATCTTGCCACTACATCTGGGCCATCCGACTCACCGGCAACGGCTCCCCAGGAGGTCAGGATGTCGCACACCGCGGCCCGATGGTTCGCATTGTCGTCAACCACGAGGCAGCGGAGTCCGGCGAACTCTGCTGGAGGCGAAGGCTGAACGTTCCTCACCTTGAAGACAGTTGTGAAATAGAATGCGCTTCCGGCGCCCAAGGTGCTTTTCGCCCACATGCGCCCGCCCATCAACTCCACGAACCTCTTTGAGATTGCCAGGCCCAGTCCTGTCCCGCCGTACCTGCGCGTGATGGAACTGTCCGCCTGGGTAAAGCTCTCGAAGACGGTTGCCAGCTTATCGGGTGCGATTCCGATTCCCGTGTCCTCAACACGGAAACGCAAAGCGCCGGGCTCACGCCGGTCCGGGTCAAGTTCCACCCAAACCGTCAATTCGCCACGTTCGGTGAATTTGATGGAGTTTCCCAGCAGGTTCAGAATGACCTGTCGCAGACGTCCGGCATCCCCGGTTACCAGATGCGGCACGTCCGCCATGATGCGGCAACTCAATTCGAGCCCCTTGGCGTGTGCACGAACTGCGGCGATCTCAACGGCCTTTTCGAGGACTTCGCTCAAGTCGAAATCGGCCTGCTCCAACTCCAACTGGCCGGCCTCCACTTTTGAGAGGTCCAGGATGTCGTTGATCAGGTTCAGAAGGTTGTCCCCGGCGCGCCGGAAAACGCGGACGTACTCCCGCTGTTCGGGGCTGAGGGGGGTTTCCCAAAGCAGGTCGGCCATGCCCAGTATGGCATTCATCGGCGTGCGGATCTCGTGGCTCATCCGGGCGAGAAACTCACTCTTCGCATTGGTGGCGCGTTCCACATCCCGATTCCTGATCTCCAACTGCTCATTCGCCGATTTCAGCGCGCGGCTCAGTTTCGCCACTTTGTCATATGCCAGTGTGGCGTCGTGAGCATGCTGGACGAAACTCTGCGTCTCGTTGAAAAGGACCTCGGCGGGCTCGATCACCAGCAACGCGCGGGCTTCCAGGCAAGTGGCGGTTGCGCGGAGGCGCCACTCTTTTCCCTCGAGGTCGGTCTGAGTCCAGATCTCGGAATGGAGTCGGGCGGGTTTGCCTGCGTTCCAATGCTCCTCGGCGTCGGGTAAGAACACTTCCAGATACGGGAAGATCTCGACCAGAGCATCGACGGCGCAGAAGGTCTGTGCTTCCGCCGGAAAGCTTCGCAACCATTCCGGCGGTTGGCCGGCCGGGCGAAACGAACCCGCTTCCGCTCTTTCGAAAACTGCGAAACCGAGTAAGGGCAGGAGGTCCAATCCCGACCGGAAAGTACGCGGGCCGTCCGGCATCGGGATAGTCTACTCCTCGTCGTCTTCGACCACGCGGGAAACGTCGCGATCGAGCATGTCTTTCGCCAGCGTATGGAAAACCTGCTCGACGGCGTCGCCCGTCTTCGCACTGGCTTCGATGGCGTGCCAGCCCTCGCCGGTGAGCGCCGCGATTGCATCCGGCTGGATCTCCCACTCGTTGCACAAATCCGCCTTATTGACCACCAGCACAAAAGGCAAAGGGCCGAAGGAGGCCGTGATCCGTTCTTGCAGGTCGACCGCCTTCTCGAGGCTGGCTCGGCGGCATCCATCAGCCACGAGAACATAGCCGGACGCGCCTCGAACATTGGCGATCCGAAACTCAGCCAGATCGTCTTCTCCAGCGATGTCCCAGATGGCCAGCGTGACCGTACGGCCGTCGACGACCACATCCTTCTTGTCGATCTTGACACCTACGGTTGTCAGATACCGTTCGCCGAAGATGCTTTCCACAAACCGTTTCACCAGGCTGGTCTTACCTACGCCGAACGATCCGACCATGCAGATCTTCTTCTTGATCATCGGCTAACGGCTGACCTCGAGCACCCGGAGGGTCGCAGTTCTGCATGCGGCGTCGTCACGGCCGCGCGCCAGACCGCACGGTGAAGTCAGGCCCCTGGCCTCCATCCGTTCCCGGGGGACCCCCAAGCCTGCCAGCGCCGCCTCCACGGTGGCAGCACGATCTCGTGCCAGGTTCACATTCAGCTCACTTCTTCCCCGGAAATCTGTGCTGCCCAAAATCTCAATCTTGACCTCCCGTCCGGTAGTTGCGGCCGCATTGAACAAGACGGTGACCTGAGATGCGAGTTCATCCACCACTGCTTCGGTGGGGATGGCTGCACTGCCTAAACTGAACCGAATCGCGCTCCTCTCCAACAGCTCTTTGACCGCGGAGTATAGGCGCTCCCCGGCGAAACGCGGCTGCAGCGAATGGTAAGGCTCCCACCGGACATCAACTTGACTGCTGGAGAGACCCGCGGCACTGACCATCGCTGCCGGATCGGCAGCCAAAGGGTCGCGCAATCCGGAGATGAAGCGTTTGCCGCCGTGCTCGCCTGAGGTCGTGATCACGATACCGGGTTGCGAGCCAAGCTGTTCCAACAGACTCTGCCAGCGCTGTTCAGCCCGTAGCGACACCAGCCACCAGCCCAGCGCCACAGCGATCAGAAGCGCCGGAATACCGAACAGCAGGAGGCGTGCCGCCAGCGAACTGGCCGGGGCCTTGGCCCGCGGGTCGCCCTGCCCCACCAGACACTTCTCGAGATGCGGCCGGCTGCTCTCGAATTTCGACGTGTCTCCCGAGAAGTCCACCGAGGCAGCGGATTGCTCCTCTTGTATGGAATCGAGTTCGTCCTGAAACAGCCGGTTAAGCCCCCGCGGGGCCACGCCCCGAACGAACCCGGCCAGGATTAGTTCGGGGCCGTATGCCAGGACCACGGTGAAGTCGCCCAGGCGAACCGTTTCCAGATTCTCGCCCTCGGCGCCACTGATGGCGTCGCGTGCGAAGTCTTGTAGGGCTGTCAACATGCCGGAGACCATCTCCGGGTCTTTGAGTCCGGAGGGACCGCTTTCCTCATGCAGCAGCAGCAAACCGGTTTTTCGGTGGATCAGAAAGACCTGCTCCACCCGGTAGAGGATGCTGCGCAGAAGAACGATTTCGGCGTAGGACTTGTTCGTGCGCAGGGCCTCGATCCGCCATTTCAGACTGCGCAGCGACAGGCGCTGCTCCAAAACCTGGCTCAGCGCCTGTATCATCCCGTCCAATTCGGAAGCGATCGCCTTGCGAATCGCCTTGCCGAATATCGGGAAGAGCGCGCTCGCCAGCATGTGCGGGTTTTTTCTGACGGCGACGCCGATCGCTTCTTCAATGGTGGGCTGTAGCGCTCTCCGCAGTTTCGTATCCCCTGCGGCGCGCAGCCGGATGGCTTCGGCAAGCACCAGGGCGACGTCTCGCGCCCGCGCTTCCGGATTCTCCAGCCGGTGCTTCAGTTCCGTAAGCTGGCTACGCTCCGCGGCGAGCAGAATCGCGCTCAGTTCCGCGAATTCGTCATCGGCTGGGCCCTGATGAATGGCTGACCCTTCGCTGGACATGCTTTCGAACTGGATGGCGTCCTATTCCGCTCCGGGTACATGGAACTCGTCGGTCAGGCGCATGGCTACCTCGGTCAAGAGATTTGCCAGGGCAGTCCTGTCCGTCTTGTCGTTCCGCAGTTCTTGCACGCGCCGGTCCAGAAGCGATGCCAGTTCTTCGTTCTTCACCCGAATCTCGTCGCTCAGCTTATTGGACTGCTCCAAAAGCTCTTTGCGTAGCTCGCGCTGGGCCTGGCCATTCTGGTTCTCGACTTCGCTGATCTTCTTGGTCAGCGAAGCGGCCGTGCTCTTGAGGTCGGCCGAAACTGCACCATGCGATTCCGTGCGCTCTTGTTTCTCGCTCCTGAGGCGCGATTCGAGCGACTCCAGCTCTTTCTTGATATAGCCTTCCAGGGTGTCCAGTCGTCTCTTTGTGCCCTCCCTAAGGTCAGACGATTCCTTGCGGAGAGACTCCTCGAGGCGGACGAAGCGAACCTCATAGTCGCGCATCTGGGACCCGAAGAGTATGTCCCGGATCTTATCTACGTTTCCAGGCGCCTGCTCGGACGCGGGGGGCCGTGACTTACTGCTGTCAGGTGGGGGTTCCGAAGCGGCGGCGCTGCGCTTGGCGTTGTTTCCTTCGGCGGTGTTCATCGATTTTCCTGCCTTTGATCTGATGATGGATGGCTTCACTGCTCTTTTCACATTAGTCCTCCGCGTCTGGTTCAGACCCTTGGCTCGACTGTGCAAAGAGACGGATCATTACGGCTCCCAGCCAACCACTATCGTTTACCGAAGTATAGCCGTTCGTTCCGCACCGATGCAAAGGGTCGCTGGCCACATTCAAGGGTTCAGATACTTGATCAGAACCACCTCATTACCCCTTTCGCTGTACACGACCTCGTCGGCGAAGTGCCACGTCAGGAGGATGCCGAATCCACCTGGCCTGATCCCGAGAGCGCCCCGAACCTCAGCGTGTGCAAAAGGCTGCTCGGGAGAGTTGGAAACCGCGGCATGCGGCAACCGCTCAAAGGAAAATCCTTCACCGGGGTCGCGGATGTAATATAAGATGCACCTGGCGCCGCGCACGAAAGTCAGGTTGACCTTCTGGTCGGGATCGCAACGGCCGCCATGTTCGATCGCATTCACGAGCAGTTCCCGAAACGCTGTCGAGATCATCTCCCGGTCTTCGGTCTTAAGGTCGGCACTAAGCTCGCGAAAGAACTGCGTCAGCCGCTCGGCTGTCGAGAGCTTGCACCGCAGTTCCACTGACACCCAATTGGGCCGGGCCGAATGGACGACAATATCGTCCGCGCCCACCGCATCCACCAAAGCGGCGTGGAGCGTTTCTGAGACAGCCTCCCGGGAGAAAGGCTTGCTCAAGTACGAATAGGCTTGGTTGCGAATTGACTGGACCACGTGTGCGGGTGTGTTCACAGCGGTCATGATGACCACCTTCACCAAGGGCCGCACCTCGCGGATTCGCTTCAGCAGCGCAAGTCCGTCCATGCCTGGCATCACGATATCCGCCAGTACCAGATCATAGGCGCCGGCGAGCAGTCGTGAGAGTGCTTCGTCGCCATCCATGGCGCTCTCGACCTGCCAGTCCTCCGCATTCAACAGTTGGCGGAGAAGAACGTGGATGGCGGGGTCATCATCGACGATCAGAATAGACTTCCCAGCCATGGCCGAAACTGTAGCACATCTTGCAAGTACCTGGATTTCTCAGCCCATCGGGCGTGTCGCGGGAGTATACTCATTTCAAGCCCGAAGTCCGGAACGGGACTTCCCTGAGGGAGGATGACGAAACCATGAAGCGAATTCTGATTGCACTCGCGGTAGTGCTCGCGTTCACCTTGACTTGTGCCGCACAGGCCCCGAAAAAGGGTGCGGTCAAGAAGGAAGCGGCCGCCGCGCAGCAGGTCACGACGAAAAAAGCCGCCGATCTCATCGACATCAACACCGCCACGGCCGACCAACTCAAAGCGATCCCCGGAATTGGCGACGCCTACTCGGCGAAGATCATCAGCGGCCGTCCTTACAAGGCCAAGAACGAGCTCGTCCAGAAGAACATTCTGCCCCGGCACGTCTACGACAAGATCAAGAACCAGATCATCGCTAAACAGAAATAGGGCTCACCGAATTCAGGCTTATATCCACTTCCGGGAAGCCCCCGGAGGGGCTTCGTTGGCCGTGGGGCCGAGCTACACGACCGTCCAGGAGTGTATGATCACCGCATTCCGCCCCTGCTATGAGAAAGGCGCTGCCCGTTCTGGTTGCCGTGACTCTCGGGGCCGCGGCCCAGGATCGCAAGGCGGTTTCGGGAGCGATCGCGGAGCGGACTAAGCTTCAGGTCCGGCCAGAGGTCGCCGCCAGTGACCTCAAGCGGCTGGCCCCGATCCTCATGACCGCGCTGGCAACGTCTCTCGCATTGCTGCCGATTGTGCTGACAGGCAGCAAGCCCGGTCAGGAGATCGAGTATCCCCTGGCCGTGGTAATCGTGGGCGGCCTGCTCACCTCCACGTTAATGAACCTGCTGCTTAGCCGGCGCTCTATCTGCGCTTCGGCGCTGCCAACAGCCAGAACCCCGGCGCCTGATCGTCACTCAAGGCTGCTGCGGCGGACCACCCACGCTATGCGAGGCCCGCCGCTGTTGAAGCTGGCCGTTCTCAGCGATCCCCATTGTGCTCGTGGTTCTCGTCTTCTCCCTGATCATCCTCGTTGTTCTTGACCGCGGTGAGGGTGCCGAACAACCCATGCGCCTCGTCTTCGATTCCGGCTGCGAAAAAGAGTGTCGTGGTTGGTCCGGCGTTTGCGCCGTTCCCGAAGCCGAGACCCCAGAGGCCCTCAATCGTGATCGGCCTGCCTCGCAGGCCGCGCAGCATCCCTTCGAATTCGCCGCTTTCCGCTTCGAAGGACGCAATCTGTCCGCTACCGAAGTTGCCCACCAGCAGGCGGCCACTCACCTTCCCAAAGCCCTGCGGCGCCATCACCACCGCCCACGGCCCGTTCATCCAGGGCCCATGCTCTAGACGCATGAGCAGGGTTCCGTCCGGCGTGAACTCATCGACATAGCCCAGGCCCGGACCGGCGACATCGTCTTCGCGTTCCTCATCCTGCATTGCGAATGTGACAAAGATGACGCCGCCGATGTTCGCCACATTAAACGGCGCGAAACCTTGCGGGACATTCGCATCCATGAACGCCCCGGCGGGCATGGCTACCAGATTGAAGTTCGTGTCGAAGACATCGACGGTTCCGTTGCGGAAATTCGCCGCGAACAGTACGTTCTGGTCTCCCATTTTCCCGAGCGCGAGGCCTTTGTACAACGCGTCAGGCGGATTGGCCTTCAGAATGGCGTGGGTCGGATCCGCCGTGGGATTCCAACCGGAAATCGTCCCATCCTCGGTCGCGAAGATAAATCTAGCCGGCAGGCCGGTCGCTACCTCGAAATCCGAGGTCCCGTTGAACACGATCCCGGTCGGTGCGGACGTACCCGTCAGCCCGGGCGGCGGGATCGTCACAATCAGCGGATCCATCGGAGGGAGAGGGAACGCAGCGCCGTCGCCGTTGTAGAGAAAGGACAACCCTGTTCCGTTCGCATTGATCCACCAGGGACTCGTCGCACTGTGCACGATACCCCAGGGGTTGACGAGATTCGGATCCGTCCGGTCAGCCCGACCTTCAACGTCCGATACGAGATTGTGTTGCACGTAGCCCTGTTTCGCGAGCGCAGCCGGCGCCAGAGCCAGCGCACCCGCGAGGATTAGCAAGACGTGCGAACGTTTCGAATGTTGCATGGTTATTGGAGCCCTCTACTTTCCACAGTACGGCCAAAGCTCCGATGTCAGACCCTAGGGAAAGTGTAAATACTGCCCGCTCCTTGACAGTCGGCGGCGTGAAGCGTGCCGGGCCGGTAATGAAACTTTCCTAAAGTTTGATAACTCGCAGATCGCGGGTGTTCCGGTTTCGGGTTGGTCTGTCCGGCACGAAGCTCGACCGCGGTTTGCGCTCGCGGCCCCGGTTCTCAACGAAACTGGCCGAGGAAGGGATGGTAGGTATACGTTGTCGAGAACGATTCCGGCAGAGTCCAGCGGCGGCGGATGGTTTCCGCGGGCTGCAGGAACCACTCACCAAGCGGTCGGGCTCGATCCTGTCCATCGAACCAGCCCCAGGGCGGCCGGGACATGTTAGCCGCTCCCACCACACCGTTCAAGGCCGAGCCCATGACACCGAGCCGAATGTGGCGCAAGACGTCTTCGTTGCACTGGGCGAACTGGACGGAGACAACGCCGTAGTCGTGCTCCTCACCGCAGGTTTCGTTCTTGCCAGAGCGTGCGTGGGGCCAAAGGCTTCCGTAAGTCGGCAATAGCTCATACCCTACCGCGCGGTCGGGTTTCTCGTCCGGGTCCTCGGCCGCGGCGGTGAAGACATAAACTAGAAAGCCGTTCTCCGCCATCTTGTGCTGGTCGGCATCGTCCCGCCAGGCCTCAATCCCGTGCCCTTTGGATTCGACAAATAAGCGGGGTCGTACGCCCACCACAATGATGGGATCGCCGGGAAGCGAACTTCCAGGCGGCGTGTACTTGAGGTAATTGTTGTGGGCTAGGGTTTCGACGAGAGTAAGCTGTGCTTTGGTGTAGTCCTCGCCATTCTTCTCGGCGACGACGAGGGCCCCCTCGAGGTCATTCTCGTGGGCCATCACTGCCTCGTTCGACCGGCCCGTGGGATCGTACTGGCCGCCTAGGCCCACTCCGATACGCATCACCTCACTCAGCAAAGCCCCGCGCTTCTCGCCGCCCTTGTAGTCGCGAGGGTGGAACGCAGCGTAGTGAATAAAAAAGTGAGTGCGGGTCTCAAAGACGGCATAGTAGACGTATGCCTTCAAGGGGTAGTTGCGGTTCTCGGCATTATTCCAGTTGTTGTCGCCGCGCCAGTCACCGTCGAAGTCGAAATTAGTGATGTAGTCAAAACGCGGTGCCGATCCCAGGGCTTGGTGAAACACGGGCGCGAAACGGGCAGCCACGTCGCGGTCGCGGACCATGTTTCGAGAACGAACGTCCGTTTCCGGTTCGGCGGGCGGGCGGGCCGCGGCGGCAATAGCGGCCGCCGCTTTGGCCGCTTCAACCTCGGGGCGAGGCAAGGCCGCCAGACGTTGCTTCACATCGCGGAAAACCGGAGTATCGCCGACCGGCTTGGAACTCGCGGGATAGCTGGCAATCAGGCTGGAGACGTTGCTGGAGCGCTCGACGGGGCTTGGGTGCGATGAGAAGAACTTCAGCACTGCGTTGGGTTCGCTCTTCTGCAGACCAGCAAGCTTGTCGAAGAAACTCACCATGCCCTGCGGCTGAAGACTGGCGTCGTAAACCATGCGTGCGCCGAGGCGGTCAGCCTCGCGCTCGGCCTGGCGGCTGAACTTCATGAAAACGCCGGTGGTGACCATCTCAGCAGCGATCTTGCCGAGAGACGAGGACGTTCCACGCCCAAGCAGGCCACCGAAAACGCCCATCCCGGTCTGGACTAGTCCGGTACGCACGGCCTGGTCCGCTCCATGGCGCGCAACGACGTGCCCGATTTCGTGTGCTAGGACGCCGGCCAATTCGTCCTGCGTCTCCGACGCCTCGATCAGTCCGCGGTTGACGTAGATGAAGCCTCCCGGGAGCGCGAACGCATTGATCTCCGGGCTATCTACGACTTTGAAGGTATACGCGATCCCTTTTCGAGTCGACTTTTGGACTAAGGATTGTCCGAGATCGTCGATGTACTTGACGACGGCTGGATCGTTGATGAGGAGAATGCTCTTCTCGGTCTCCCCGGCGGCCAGACGGCCTAGCTCGATCTCGTCCTTCTCGCTGAGGCTGAATGGGCTCTGGGCGAAGCCTATTGCCGGAATGGTGGCCAGAACCAACAGTCCAAAAGTGTGCAGCAGGTTGCGTGTTCTATCCAGCAAGCTTGCCATGGTGTGACCTCCACAGCGCCACCAAGTATCAGGTGAGCCTGTGCACCCCTGCTATTCCGCCTGGATCCGAAGCGACCGGTCGAGCTTGAAAGTCAGCACGCTTTCGGCCGGCACACGGATGGCCTTGCCCTTGGTCAGGATCTGCGTGAGAGCTCCCGCTCCGGCTCCAGCGCCTGCTCCGATGGCTGCTCCCTTGCCGCCGCCGGCGATGGCTCCGATGATCGCACCCACTGCGGCGCCCCCGCCGGTGTACGTGGCCGTTCGCTTGTTTGCGCCGATTCCCGCTTTGCCGCTTTGCTGCACGTCGGCGGTCTCCGGTGCGTAGTTCCGTCCCCCCACCGAGACAGACCCAAGACTCAGCACAAGATCGGAAGCGCCCCGAATACGGCCGCCTTTCGATGCGGACACGATAACCAACTGGGCCTGCGATCCGCGCGGTATGGCCACCGTACCGGAAGCGTCCAGCACGTCTTGTGACACCTCGGCGGCGTAACTCTGCCCCTCGGCTGCTGTGCTGGAATCGATCGTCTCATTGGTCCGTACCGGAATGTCAGTTCCAGCGGCGAGCTCGTAAGTTCTGGACCGGGGCGCGGATTGCGCTGCTGGAGCTGCGCTCTGGCGGCTGGGCGCGGGCGCCACTCTTCTCGCGGGCGAAGCCGGTTCTGGCTCGGGCTTGGCTGGCGCTTGCGATTCTGCAACCGGTTGGTCACTGTACTCGACCGACCTGACCTGCTTCATCGGGATAGTTCGGGTGATGTTATCGTCGCCGGCAAGAGTGATCTCCGACGCCGAGCTGGCCACAACGGTGCCAGCCACCTTCGTGCCGTCCTGCATGAAGACTGTGGCGTGCCTTCTCTCCGAAAGCTCTACCGCACTCTTGTCGGTGCAAGAAGACAGAACCAGGACCATAAGAATGGTCGTCAGCAATAGACTCGTCAGGCGCATCGCGGTCTCCCCCTTACTTTTCAACGCGATTCATCATTCTGAACGCGTGGCCATGGTATGAGCATACACCACGGCCGGCGTCGCTGATGGGCTGGTTTCCGATCCCAACTCCCTGGCAGTGTGGTACGTGCCTTCCGGGCACAAAGCGCGATCAACGCCCGGCGTTTTCCATTGCGATCGCGCGCGGAAACAGGATGTTGTTTTCAAGGTGGATGTGCATGTGCAAGTCCTGCTCCAGTTCCTGGAGTCCCGCCATCAAGGACCGGTACGTAACGCAGGCATACTCGGGGATTGCGTAGCTCGCTGTTATGGTGCGGATGTCCGCGAGTGCTGTTCCCGCGCTGTCGTGCTCTGCTTCCATCATTCGAATCGGATTGCTGACAGTGCCAAAGGGCTTTCCCGGCAGCGGTGAACCGGCGACAGCAGCCGACTCATAGGAGGCGATCACGGGAAACAGGACCATCTCTTCCTTGCGCATGTGCATCTCCAGTTCGGACCGTAGCGCGTTGAAGACCTCTGGAAGCCCGGTAAGTGTGGGACCGTATCTCTCGTTGTAGACCCGGTAGACCTTGTCGAGACGTGCGCCGATCGGGGCTAGTTCGCGCTTCAAGTACTCGTGATGGGTGCCGACGATGTGTCCGATAAGCTCTCGCAGCGGCGCCGTGGCCCAATCGCGAGCCGGACCCTGGGTCGCGCTCATCGCCGACTTGAGGTCGCTCAGGACCGAAGGAAGGTCGCGCCCTGTCTCCCGGCACACATCCGCCAGCGGGCGCTTGCCGCCACAACAGTAATCGATTCCCAACCGCTCGAAAACGCGCACCGCGGCCAGCGAACTGGCCGCAATCTCCGAAACTGTAGCATCCTGAATTCCCTGCATTTCTGCCTCCTGAACCCATCCTAGAGCGGCTTGCTCTTCGCTTCAGTGACTCCGATCACGCGGACCCGTGTCTTTCAGCACCCTCCTGGTTGACCCCAACCAGATGCGCTGGCGGCTGGCGGAATGTCAGCATAAGGTTCCCGGCGAATATGGTGACCGCGGTCATCTCGATGACAGCAGAGACAGGCAGCAGCGGCCACAGTGAGGGCACGTACGATTCGTACGCCCCGATCTCCGAGGCGACCCGCAGAAGACAACCGAGATTCAGCAGCCCCAGCGACCAGAACATGAGCTTCGGGCTGTAAAGTATGCGCATCCCGCAGAGTTCCTGCTCCCACGGCTCGGGTGTAGGACGGCACGAGTTGCGGTCGGTCGCGGAGTGGCGTTCCCTACAGCACAGCGGAGACTTTTCGACACCGACACCGTTACGACCACGATCCTCCGTCGCCTCGAATTTAGTGCCGGACCGGCCCCAGATACTTGTCGAGCCAGTCGAGACTCTCGCGAACCGCGTCGGGACGAGGAAAGGCGCCGTGCCCACTCTCGTAGACCACGTGCTTTTTGTCGTTGCCCGGCGTGCCGAGGAAGTGGAAAAGCGGACGCTGCGACGACCCCAACGGGAAAGTGTCATCGTACCGTCCGTTCAACATGAGCACCGGAGTGGTCACGTGCGGCACGAAGTTGAACGGGTCAACCTCCGGGAGATCGTGCCTGAGTTGAAAACCTCCGGACGACAGGATCGCCGCCTTAATTCGCTTCTCGACCGCCAGCAGGAGCGCCCCTTCAATCCCGCCGATGCTGTCGCCGAAGTAGGCCAACTTCGTGCCGTCTATGTCCGTCCGCGTCTCAAGGTAGTCGAGCGATCGGCCCAGGTCTTTCGCCCACGCGATCACGTGGTCGCGAAAAAAAGCCGGCGGGTTGCCACCGGGCACAAAGCCATCCCGCCGCTCATACATGCCCTTGTAAATCGGGAGGATCAGCGCCCGCCCGCTTTTCAGAAGGAAGCCGCGGGGCTCGACGCTCGACAAATCGAGCTTGTCGTCCAAAAAGGCAAACGCGCCCGGAAAATACACAACGGTTTGGTACGGCTGAGAGGCGTTTTTCGGCAGAAAGAGGTGTGCAGTTACACGCTCGTGGCCGTACGCGGCATCGAAGGTCACCTTCGTTCGCAACCAGCCCTCCATCGCCACCGTTTCTTCCACATGCGCATTCAGCTCCCCTTTGTCGTAGGCGTATAGGGCGGTATAGGCTTTGAAGACACCGTTCGAGACCGGCTTCTCGCTCCAGAAGTCGCGAGTCGTGACCTCCACACGCGCCGCCGCTGCAGAGGTGGGTGGCGAGTCGAGTTTGACGCCGCGAAAACCGAAGTTCGCCAAGCGGTCCCATGGCGATTGCGCGTCCGTGAAATTGAACATGTAGTCCGGCTCGCCGAAGCCTCCACCCAGCATTAATCTCTTGGCGTCCCGGGCCTCGTTCAAGCACCACTCCTTCACGTTGCCGGCCATGTCCGTTGTGCCGAATCCGCTCAGGGCGCCCTCGCTTCCAACCGGCCGCGTTCCTTCGCCGCGGAAGTTACTTCCGGAAGTGATCAGGGGTGTATATTCCGCCGCTTGCGACGCACGCATCCAGTGGTACGCCGTGGGAAGGCTCTTGCCCGCGAACTCCACGTACGCCGCTGCCTCGTACCAACTGACTCCGGCGACCGGATATCTTTCGCGCCCCTTCGGATAGTCGCCCACTTCCCATGTCGCGGGACCGGGACGTCCGGTCGCATCGTGGAAAAGAGCGACTGCGTCTTCCCAGGGAACGGTGCGCCCATCTCTCACGAAAGGCTGCTTCCAGAACTCGCGCTTCTGGTAACCGCCCGCATCGACGAATTTCTTGTACTCCTCGTTCGTGACCTCGTGCCGGTCGATGACAAAGTCGTCGATCTCGGCTGCGGGGGCTTGTCCGAGAGGGTACGAGAGGCCGATCATTCCGCCCGCGACGACAACCATCTCGTGTGGAACGTTCCCCTCGGGACGAAGCTTCAACGTCAGATCGAAGCTGGAACGGAAACCTGGTGGAGGTACGCCAGCAGGCTCGTCTATAGTAAATGAATCGGCGAATCCGGGCTTGACGAGCCGCCAGACGTAGGCGTTCAAAGGCACGCGGACCTTCTGGAGAGGCGTCTTCCCGAGAGTCTCCCAGGCATTCGGATCTCCCCGATAGGGCCGAATCGAAACGTCGGCCCCAGAAGGCACACTGGCGATCGAAACTTCTCCCGTCGAGCGCCTCCAGAGCTTTCGGAGCGTCGGGTCCTTCGGGAGCACTGAGCGCGCCTCCCGCGTCAGCGCCGCGGCCTTGACATACTCTCCCACGTCGACCAGCCGCGCGATCTCGGGCGCCGCCGTCTCGAGTGCCCACCGCTGGCGTGACGACGCACGCCAGAGCCAACCCGCAATGACGCCGGCCAGAACGACCGCCGCCCCAACGACGATCCAGGCATTCCTCGATAGCCTCACCGGCCCCGCCGCTTGCAGCTCTTGGTGGACCAGCGCCGCGCGCACGTCACCCATGTGCTGGATTCGCCGCGCCGGGTCCTTCCGCAGGGAGCGCCGCACCAGCACCTGCAGCTCCTTCGGCGCCCCCTCGATCGCCTTCGGCTCCGCCATCGCCGTGGCCGCGAGAGAGGCCGCTAGCGTAGTCCCTGGAAATGCCCGCCGCCCGCTCAAGAGCTCGTACAGCACGCACCCAAACGCGAAGATGTCGCTGCGCGCGTCCGCCGCCTTGCCCTGCAACTGCTCCGGCGCGAGATACCCCGGCGTGCCCGCGATCGCCATCGTCTGGGTCGAGGCTGTCACTCCCTCCTGACGCTCCGTCAGCTTCGCCAGCCCGAAATCCAGTACCTTCACCCGCCCTTCGGGCGTCAGCTTGATGTTCGCCGGCTTTAGGTCGCGATGGATGACGCCCCGTTCGTGCGCATATTCCATCGCCTCGGCGATCTGTTTGGCAATGGGCAGCGCCTCTTCCACCGGCATCGGCCCTGTTGTGATGCGTTCCGCCAGGGTTGGCCCTTCCACCAACTCCAGCACCAGCGCGTTCTCCTCGACGCCGTAGATGGCCGCGATATTGGGGTGGTTGAGCGAGGCCAAGATTTGGGATTCGCCCGCGAACCGTCCCATGCGGCCGGCGTCCTGGGCGAACGCATCGGGAACGACCTTGATGGCGACGTCGCGGCCCAGCTTGGTATCGTGGGCGCGGTACACGTCGCCCATGCCGCCCGCGCCGAGCTTCTCCAGGATCTTATAGTGGGAAATGACCTGACCGGTCCAGTCCTTCGTGCGGGTGTTCAGCAACTCTCCCGCCACCTCCCACACGGGCCGGTCGACCAAGGTTTCGGGGGAGTCGCCGTGCTGGAGCAGGGATTGAACCTCGCGTCGCAGTTCAGTGTCGGCGCCGCAGGCCTCATCCAGGAACGCCACTCTTGCGCCCACAGCCCGCTCCAGAGCAGAGTGGTAGATCTCCTCGATCAGCCGCCAGCGTGCCGGGCTCATAGCGCCTCTGAGCGCCCCTTAATTGCTGGCGCAATTATAGCACCGCTACCGGACGGCTATTTCGGCCACACACTTGCCTTTGGCCATGGCGACCTGCGCCGTGGAGTGACCACTTCCACTTACACACGACATGGACTGTGAGGGCTCGGCGGCTATCGGGCCGCCCGGCCGCTAATGGCCGCGCCGGTCTTGTCCCAGCCGTAGGCGGCCATCATGATGTGGAACAGATCCGCGTTTGTCAAAAAGCCGTGCACCCGCTCGGCCCCCGGACCCTGCGCTGCCACCAGCACCTGTTCGCCCGTGTGGCCGTCGTCCACCCGGATCGCCGGCCGCGCCTTCGCCGGTGCTTGCGTCCCCTCTTCGGGCAGCATCGGCTGGCCCGCCTTGCCCCCGCGTACGCGCAGGTCGAAGGAGTGATCTGCCGTGAACAGAATGAGCGTGTCCGGGCCTGTCATCGAGGCGGTTTCGCGGATGGCTGCGTCCAATTGGATCACCTGCTCGAGTCCCCTGCGAAGGTTGTCCGTGTGCGCGTCCCACTCGACCATCAGGAAATACCCTTTGCGGTTCTTGGAAAGAATGCGAATGGCTCGCCGGACCGCGTCGGAGACGTCGAAGTCGTGCGTGTTGAAGAGTGCGGCCACGCGGCGGTCCTGGTCCGAAATCGCCGCTAGCGAATCGCGAAAGGCAATGCCCTTTTCGCGAAGCGCGGACTCGACCTGTATTCCCAGCTTCGCCGTGGACTCAATCACGCGGTCGCGCCCCGCGCCGATCAGGACATCTACACCGTCCCCGAACCGCGGGCGAATCACTTGGGCGAAAATCTCGCCCGCGCGGGACCGGTCGTTCGAGTGCGCATAGCACGCTGCGGCGGTCGCGTCCGTGATGACCATGTTCGTTAGCACGCCGGTGGAGAGCCCTCGCTGCTCCGCGTGTTCCAGGATCGTCTGGAGCACCTCGCCGTCCCGCTTGCCGCGAACGGCGGCCGCGGATTGCGAAATCACGCCGTTGTTGGTCTTCTGCCCGGTCACGATTGCCGACATGCCCGCCGCCGAATCCGTCACCCAGGCGTCTGCGGCCGAAGTGTCGGACAAGGCAATGTACGGCAAGCTCTGCAGGAACAGCTTCTGCGGATGATTATGCTTGTACAAGCTGGCCGCATGAAGGGTCGGGATACCCCCTGCGTCCCCGAGGAAAAGGATCACGTTCTTCGCCCGGCGCTCAGCGGCGAACGTTCCGGAAGCGATCAGAATCAAAGAAAGAATAATCCGGGTCATCGGAAATCTCCAAAACGATTGCGCGAATGCGCGGCCGGCCTCACCCGGCCAAGGGAACAGCATACAGGATCGGTCGGCTGTCTTGCCCGGCTCCCTCACCGCCGCGCTCCGCGCCCGGACGGTCATCAATCCGGTAACCGCCCGAGAGGCCCGATGTACTCCGTGGCTGCTACCACGGAGGAGAACCATACGGTCTGGGTCTGCATGTTCACGACGAATCCTGGGTGCTCGGCGGCGTATTTGTCTGTTCGCGGGAAGGCGCTCTCGCTGCTGACGTAGTGTGAGAGCCAGAGCTTGTTGATCTTGGCCCTAAGGTCACCGCTCCAGCGAAAACCCTCGAAGGGCTCGCCCGAGGGATCCACACGAAACAGTGCCCGGTCCCATTTCCCTCTCATTGTGCCCTGCGCGAAACGCCCCAGCAGCTTTCCATCGATCCAGACGGCCTGTTCGCCGTCGTAAGAATCCGGCGACGAATTCATCTTCACCATGATCTCCACCGAGATCCATTGCCCGCGTGGTACAGGCGTGGGGGTCTTGGGCTCGAAGTTGTTGCCGTAAAACGCCCTTCCATTATCGTCGCGCGCTTTGCCGTCCGGGCTCTGCCAGGACCGCATTTCCGGCCAGTAAGTATAGAAATGCCAGATGCCGGGCGGAGCGATCGCGTTGCGGTCGCCGTGCTGGCTCGAAGCTGCCGGCTCGATGCCGGTGTTCCAACGATTCTCCGGGCGGAGTCCTGCGCGCCCGACTGCGTACTTTGCCGGATCGATCTCTCCGCCCAGACTGACGAAGTGATGGTTAAAGCCGGCATCCGGCGCAAACTTGACATAGAAGCGCAGGAAAAACCGGTCGTAGCCGGGCTGAAAAGTACGATACAGGTGGCCGCCCGAATCGACGTTGCGAGTGGCAGTCATGCGAAGCGACCAGCGGCTTGCACTCCCCGCCGGCACATCCTCCGCGAATGCCAGAACCTTGCCGTTCCGGTTGCTTAGGTCCGTCCATCTGGCTCCCAGGTCGGCCAGGGTGCCACTTCTGAAATCTTCCACGAACACGACCGTGGGGTCGCGCTCGATCCCGCTGTCGCCTCGATATTTGGCCGCCAGTCCGGGGCCTTCGGGCAACACACCGAAGTTCTCCTGCGAAAGCAGAATTGCGGGAACGAGCAACAAAGGGAAATATCTCTGCATTGCGGATTCACTCCTCGGCACGTTTTGCTGACACGCCATCGACCGGATAGAACGGTCGCGGCTACGATGCCACAAATCGGATGCTCCAACCTCCAGCGTCCATTGAGTATACTTTGCTCGCTCTGGGATGATGGTCTACTGAGGAAGAATGCTGTCCGCTACGTCACAATACGCGCTTCGGGCGCTTGCCCACCTCGCCACGCTGAAAGAGAACGAGACTGTTCTCGGCAGGGATTTGGCGAAGGAGACGGGAATCCCCAAGAACTACCTCTCAAAGATCCTGGTCACTCTAGGTGGAGCGGGGATCATCAGGGCATCGAGGGGTACCGGTGGAGGATACCGCCTTGCCCGCCGGCCGGAGGAAATGTCTCTGGCAGCCGCAGTGGCTTTGTTCGACAAGAGTTTTCTTAAACCAGCGTGTCTGCTCGGCTACAACCGGGTATGTTCGGATGAGAATGCCTGCCACGCCCATCAGGCCTGGCGGGACACCAAGACCTCCATCCTGCACTTTCTGGAGTCGACTACCCTTGCGGAGATCGCGGATCGCCGGGGTCCTGCGCCAGGCCGAGGGCAGCCAAAAAGAAAGCGGAGTGCCGGCCCCAAGTAGCTCCCGGGAGGGCTAAAAAGAGAAAAAAGAATTTCCGCTTGACTTTGTCTCGGCTAATTGTATACTTGTGCATGAAGAAGTAGACAATGCTCTCGACAACCGCAGAACACGCACTGAGGGCACTCGGCGAAATGGCCTCACTGGAAGAAGGCAAGGCGATTCTTGGCAAGGACCTCGCCCGATCTGCGGGGATTCCCTCGAACTATCTTTCCAAGGTGCTGTGGGTGCTGGGTAACGCTGGAATCATCGATGCAACGCGAGGAAGCGGTGGCGGCTACCGCCTGCGGCGCAAGGCGGCTGACATCCGGCTGAGTGAAGTCGTGAAATTGTTTGACCGCCAGCGGCCTGAGTGCCGGTGCTTCCTCGGCGGCACAAGGGAGTGCTCGGACCTGGACCACTGCGGCGCGCACGAGGA